>CAZJOU010000060.1:0-10478 GCA_964547685.1 uncultured Treponema sp.
TTTTTTCGTTTTATGCTCTTTTTTAAATTTGTTTTAATTTTTGTTTTTCTTTTTTCTGTTTTTAAATTTCTTGTTGTTTTGTTTATATCTCTTTTTGGTTCGTTCAACGAACTTTTTTTGGGCGTTCCTGCCATTCGGCAGGGCGGGCTTTTCGGGGTTCCGCTTACGCTCCATTCCTTCGGAAAGGCTACGCCTCCCCTACAATCCCTAACGCTCCAAGCTCGCAAAGTTAGCCTTCTTTGAACCTTATTAACTTTACAATATTTTACTCTTTCTTTTTTACCCCAACTTTAAAAACACTCACATTCCGCAAAGGCAAAATTTCTATTTTTAATACACACAAATTAGTGTCAAGGATAAACTTTGCTTTCGCAAAGACGCTTCGCGTTCCTTGACACTAATTTGTGTGTATTATTTTTCTTTTTTGCCCTTTGCGGAAAATAAGTGCGGTGTGGCTTTTCTTTTGTATAGTTTTGTTTATTTATTCATTTGTATTGTGTTTTTTTGTTATCTGAACTATGTTTTTTGAACCTTTTTTTTTAGATTTTTTCGGCTTTTTCTACTTTTTGAACTTTTTATTTTTGAAATGTAATTCTTTATTTTATAACAAAATATTCTATTTTTTTTATTTTTTTTTATTGACACTTTTTTTATTTTGTGATATTATTTTAGACATAGAGAGATAAAAAAAAGGATATAAAGAAGAAAGGAGTTAAAACTTTATGAATGTATACGTTTCTACTTACGGACGCTATAATAATGGCGACTTATCGGGCGAATGGGTTAATCTTGATGATTTTTTAAATTACGATGATTTTATAGATTATTGCTATAATCTATTTTTAAATAAATATAAATCATCTAATGAGCCGACAAAAGATTTTATTGAATTGATGTTTCAAGATTATGAAACATCGGAAGAATGGGAAAAAAATTTTTTTGATGAATGTTCAATAAATCAAAATTATTTTGAAATTCGAGATTTAATTAATGAAGATGAAACTTATAAATATGTAATTGAATATTTGTGTGAAAATTTTATTGAATTAAGTTCTGAAAATTTAAAAACATATTATGATAATTTTGGTGGGTTGTATGATAGCCCAGCGGACTATGAAGAACAGATTTTATTAGAAAATTCTAATATTCCTAGTAACTTACTTTATTACATTGATTTTAATTCTATGGCTAAAGATGATGAAATGAATGGCGGAATTTCATTTATTCAAATAGATGAAAATGATAAAACGGCAGTTTTTTATGACTAGGTTAAAGGAGTTTTAATTATGAGTGTAAATGGTATTTATTTAAAAGATGAGTTTTATTTAAAAGCCTTGAAAGGTGTTAAAAAATGGTGGAATGATAATTGTAAAAAAGAATTTAAATTTCACCAAAAAGAAATGGAAGTTAGAAAAATTTTGTTGGAAAAATTTAGAGATGATGAAACAGTTATAATGACTGATGAAGAAAGTAAAGACGGAAAAGAAAAAGAATTTGTTTTTGCTTTTTATGCTTTACCGTTTGATTTTCAAATAAAATGTCTTAATGGATTAAAAAGGTGGTGGAATAAAAATTGTAAAATTCAATACAAAATTGATAAGTATACAACGCAAAAAGAATTTGCGGAAAAATGTTTAAATGAATTTTATGAAAACTACTCAATTTATATGGAAAGTTATCTAAGTAAAGATGGGATTGCAAAAAACTTTTATCCTACTTGTGTTAAATAGTTTTTTATTAAAAAAATAAAAATATAAGGAGTAAAAAAAATGGAAAATGAAGATTTTGAAATCGATGAAGAATTAAACAATTTTGAAGATGAAAATTATTGTGATGATGAACTTGATGAAGAAAATGAAGAACTTGAAAATGTTTCTTCTGAAAATGAAAATTCTAAAACGAACGAAAATAATAATATTTATTTAAAAATTATTGAAGATTATTTATTAAGTCAAATAAAAACTGATGAGGGCTTGAAATCTAATTTTATCCCTAACACTATTGATTTTTGTTTTGACTTTATTAAATCTAATGCACAAAAAAAAGCCGTTAATGGTTGTGCAATGATTTCTGATGATGAAGTTTTTAAATGGAGCCGTGATTTTTATAATGACGGTATAGCAAAAGAAAAACTTAACGAAGAAAAAGAAAAGATTGAAAAAAAGGCTAAACAACAAAAAGAAAAGGAAGAAAAAGAAAGAAAAGAAAAAGAAAAAACAGAGTTTTACGAAAGATGTAAAAAACTTTATGAAGAACATAAAAAAGATGAAACTTTTAAAATGACTGAAAAAGAATTTGAAAAAAATCAAATTCAATGTCAAAAAGAAAATGAAAATTTAAAAAAAGTCGGACAGTTAGAGTTATTTTAAATTTTCTTTATTTTTATTCAGTGAACTAAAAAAAAGGATTAAAAAAGCAAGGAGTAAAAAAATTATGCACGTTAATTGTATTTATACGGATAGAATTGAAATTAAAAATAAAAAACTTGTTCGTATTGTTCACGCTTTTTATGAAAACAAAAAAGGCAACTATAAAAGAGAAATGGACATATTAAAAGAAACTGAAGACGGAAAATTTTATGTTAGAAATGTTTTTCGTTCTGTCTATGGCTATGGAGTTGTATTTTCTAACGAAAAAATCTATTCATCTACTTATTCTTATTATTACGGAGATGATAAAATAAAAACACAACCCTATTCTTTAACTTTTGGAACAGGTTTGAAAAATATTCCTTTTTGTATTTCAAATTGCCCTAGTGATGAAGATATTAAAAATATTCTTAATCTTTACCCAGATTTTAAATATGTTATTCAAAAAAATAAATTTTTAAAAAATGAAAAACTTTTAGAAACTTTAAGAATTTGGAAAAATCACAAAGAAATTGAAATTCTTTTACAATGTAATTTACAAAAAATTGCTTATTCTAAAAAGTTTTATGAACTTAAAGACGAGAAAAAGAAAAAAATTATTTCTTTTCTTAAATCTAATAGAAATTTTAAAGATTTAAATAAATTTTCTTTTTCTGAAATTTACTATGCAGTAAATCATAATTTATCTATTCAAGAGTTAATTATTTATTGCTATAAAAAAGCCTTTAAATTAACTGACGAAAAAATAAAGTATATTTTAAAAATTCAAAAACAAATGCAAAAAATGAACCCTAACTATACAATCGAGCAATCTTATTATTCTTATATTCATTATATTGATGATATTGAAGAAGTTAGCAAAGTTAAGCCCGAAATTAAAAATTATAATTATTGGCTTTTTCCAAATGATTTTGCAAAAGCAAATCATAAAATTCAACAAATGAAAAATTACATTTATTTGAATAAACAAAAGATTATAAACGAAAAATATTTTTCTAAAGTTAAAAATATTTCTTTTTCTGAAAATATTAATGGCTATAATATTTTTATCCCTAAAAATATTTCTGATATTGAAAAGCAAGCAGAGGTTTTACATCAATGTTTAATTACCGCTAATTATACAGATAAAGTTATACGTGGAAATTGTGTTTTAATTTTTATTCAAAAAAATAATATTCCTATCGCAACCGCAGAAATTATTGAAAATAATAAGATACAACAATTTTATGCAGATGAACTAGACAGAGATAATTGTTACCCAACAGATGAAGTAAAAGACGCATTAAATATTTGTCTTAAAAATAAACCGATTTTTCTTAAAAAAGAGGTTGCTTAAAAATGACTGTTTATTTTATTAGCGAAGATATTTTTGAGTATATCTCAAAAGAAAAATTAGATTATATAAAAAAATATATGTAAAAATATATTTTTAAGGAGTTAGAAAAATGATTAAAAAACAAAAACTTTTTTCCGATATGGAAAAGAAATTTTCAAAAGGTATTATTAAACCCCTTGAAAGCCCTTATGAAGTATGCGTTTTTAAGCGTGCTTATAACACCTTAAATTTTAAGTCAAAAACAACTGTAGTTTGCGAAAACGTAAAAAATCTTTTTAAAAAATATGGATATTTTACAAAAGATATTGACGGCTATTTTGAAATATCGGTTTTTCCATTTTCTGATTGTTCTTTTTAAGGAGTAAAAAAAAATGAAAGATGATAATTTTCAGTTAGATTTATTTTCTTCTTCTGAAACTAAAGAAGTAAAACCTAAAGAAAAAAAATATTTTCTTGAAGTTGCTTGTGGTATTGACCACATACTTTATGATTTTGATACCGACAAAAATTTTCTTGTTATTCCCTACTCTTCACGAGATGAAGTAAAAAAAAGAATGGCTAAAGAAATAGGTGAAATTAAAGCAGAAAATATTATTCAAAAAGCAGAAAAAAGCGGAAAGTGGGAAGTTTATAACGAATATGAACTTTTTTTCTAAAATTAAAAAAGTTCGTTCAACGAACTTTTAAAAAAAATAAAAACACAAGGAGCAAAATTTATGTATTTTCAAAACAACATTTTAATTGAGGGAAGATTAGGAAAAACACCAGAATTAAAAACTTCTAAAAATGGAAAAAAATATTCTTTTTTTTCTATTTGTTTTAACGAACCTAAAAAACTTACTGAACCAAATGATAAAGGTTATATGTATGACTTTTTACCTAACTTTTTTAATTTAGTTGCTTGGAATAAAACCGCAGAAAAAGCAAGTGAACTTGAAAAAGGTGAATGTGTTTCAGTTGTTGGAAAACTTTTACAAGACAAATGGACAGATAAAGACGGACAAGAAAGAAATCAAACTAAAATTCTTGTTTCATCTATAAAACCGCTTAAAAACGATAAAACAAAAAAAAGCGCAGAAAACAAAGAAAATAATAAAAGTGAATATTCTGAACTTGATGATATTCCGTTTTGATTATTATTTTTGAAATGTAATTTGTTAAAATATATAAAAATAAATAACTTTTTGCTTGACAAAAAGTTATTTATACTGTAATATAAAATCATAAAGGAATAAAAAAGCAAGGAGTAAAAAAAATTATGAAACACATAATTTACACTGATTTTGACACCTATTCTGATGAAAACATTGAAACGGCAAAAGAAAATCTTTTTGATAACAATGTTTTAAATCCAACTGATGAACAAATCTATAATAAATGTTATGAGTTATCTCAATTTTGGTATGAAGATGAAAGAACAAATCTAAAATCTTTAGATGAAGATAACGAATTAATTTGTATTGCAAGTTTAGGTTTATGGGACGGAAGAACTAACGCATATAAAGACAACATAACTTCTCTAACCTACTCTTTAAACTATGGTAAAGATATTCAAGAAATTGAAACTTTTGTTGATGATTACGGAAATCTTTATCAAACGGCAGTACACCACGACGGACAAAATCATTATCTTTTTAGATATTTAAAAAACACTTTAAGCGACACTCAAAGAGAAAATTTCTTAAACAAAATCTACTATGGAAAAATTACAAAAAAAGATATTTCACACTATACAAGAAAAGCAGGGTTAAAAATTGCGAATATGTATGGCTGGAAAGTAAAAGGAGTAAAAAAATGAAAAATCAAAATGAAAACGAAAAAGCAGAAAAAAGATATTGTTGAGTAGGAAAATTATAAATATGACATACGGCATTTATAAGATTTATTATACAAAACCAAATGGAAAAGAGGATTTACTTATCTATACAAATAATCAAAAAAAAGCACAAATATTTAAAAAAAATGGCTACAAAGTTGTTACAAATATTAAAGCGTGGAAAAATTTTGTAGAAAAGGAGATTAAAAATGAACCAAATAAACCAAATTATAATTGAGGGGCTTGTTTCTTGTACTTGCAAAGAAATTACATTATTTAATGAAAAAAAAGCAATTCTATTTGAAATAGAAAATAAAGGCAAACACTATATTAGTGATAATCTTGATATTGAAAATGAAAGCAATAATTTTATTATTATTACTTATAATAATGGGTTTATTAACAAATGTAAAAAACTATGTAAAAAAAATCAAAAAGTTAGAATTATTGGTAGATTAAAACAAGAAAAGTTCTTTTTAGGTAAAAATAAACTTCACGAAACAGTTATTGTTATAGAACAGATTGAATTTAAGGAGTTTTAAAATGTTAGTACACGTAACAATTACAAGAGAATATGACGTTGAAATTTTAGAAAATGAAAATAACGAAATTGAAAAATTAGATAAGGCTATAGATGAATATTTACAACCTATGAATGATTTAGTACCACAAGGAACACACAAAGACGGTACAGAATGGGAACCTTTAAATTGTTGTGATACGTGGGAATTTGACTAAGTTTTTTTTTCGGAGAGAGTTAAATAATTTCAGGAAAATTTAAAATGACAGATGATTTAGTAACTTTTGTTTCGTTGGATTATGTAAAACAACATAACTTACAATTCTTTTATTGGCAAATGGGAAGTAAGCGTAATGAATATGGCGATTACTCACGATATACAGTTTTTATCGATAAAAACAATTACGACAAAACTCACGAAGAATTTGCAGTAAAACCTACAAAAGAATTAAAAGAATATGAAGAATTTATGAAATTTGGATATTAGGAGGAAAATATGAAAATTATTTATGCAGTTTATGCTTGCGATGAGCATAAAAATTATAATTCTATGAATGTTTCAAATCCACTTGTAATTACAACTTCTAAAAGAAGAATGTTCAGAGAATTATTACACAATCTTACAGATAGTGAGTTTAAAAAATCAACTAAAATAATAAACTCAAAGTTACTTACTGCGTCCAAAATTTATGAACTAAACAATGTTTGTAAAAACTATTGGATAACTAGTTTTATTGATTAGGAGGCTTAATTATGACACAGAAACAATTTAATGCTATTAAAGCACAAATTGACAAGACAAACACAATGATAGAAAACGCTATCAACAAAACAAATAATGACATAGAAAAGAGAGTTGAAAAACTCATTGAGAAAATGACTATAAATTTCCCTATTCTTGTTCAGACTGTCAAAGAATGTGGAATGAGGTCTGTTCGTTTTTGCACAGACAAGTTCGATGGGTTTATTGACAGAGAATATGCATCGAAAAGAATTCAAATAAATATCAACAAAAAAAGTCATAATTCTATGACAACAGAGTTGATTTACAGTTCTTGGAATATTCCCGCAGACAATGAAGAGCAGAAAAATTATTTCGTTTCTTGTAAAGATAAGTACATTAAAGATTTTACAAACCGCAATATGCTGGCGGATTTCGAGCAGTTTTTCTCTGAATTGAAAGACGTGCAAGCGTCAATTCGTGAATGTGCAATAAAGTATTTTCAAGAGCAAGCAAACAATAAAATGCAACAGTTAACAAAATTGCAAGCGGTATAAGGAGGCATAAAATGAAAAAAGGAACAATTAAAACAGGTATAAGCGGAAAAATGGAAACAAAAGGCAACTTTTATGTAAATCCGCTTTTGGATTTATATAAACAAGACAAAGAAGGGTTTATCAACATAGCGGACATAAAAGATGCTTTTCCGTTACTTGCTAAAAAGGGGTTTGACTACAAGTTTATTATGAGCAGAGGATTTTCACCTAAAAAATTAGATTTTCAAATCCTAGCGAATGATTATTACATCGAAACGACTTTAAAAGATTTTGACGTGATACAAGACAGAATTTTTCAAAGCCTTAAAGCAATGAAAGATAACAACTTGTTTACTTATGGCTGGACTTTTTAAGGAGTAAAAAAAATGAAATTTCAAATTTATTTTTCAAAATTAGGAAGTATAAATATTAAAGCAGAAACAATCCAACAAGCAAAACAAAAACTTTATGAAATGTCAGATAAAGAATTACTTAACAATTCTTATTCAGATATTCAAATTGATGATTGGAATATTATAGAAAATACAGAGGAATAAAAAAATGAAAACAAAATTTTATCAACTTAAAGAAACTAAAATTAATTATATTAAAAATGTAACAAAACCTAGCATTATAGCAAATTGTTTTTTTGATTTTTACAAATCTTCTTCTAATACTTACAAAGAACAATTTTCAGTTGCAGAAATTTCAAATAATTATAATTTAAAATCTATTTCACTTGTTGCTTTAGGTACATCTTCAAATTGTAACCTTTACCCAAATGAAATATTTAGACAAGCCATTAAAAATGACACAAGATTTATAATTTTATGTCATAATCACCCTAGCGGAAATTTAGAACCTAGTGATGAAGATTTGGAAACAACTAAAGAACTTGAGAAAATTTCTAAAATTTTAAGAATTAAAATTCTAGACCACATTATTATTAATTCTAAAAATGAATATTACTCTTTTTTAGAAAACAACCTTTTAAAAAATTAGTTCGTTCAACGAACTAAAAAAATAAAAATATAAGGAGTAAAAAAAATGATTTATGTAATAAACTGCGTTGATGATTACGGAAATGTACAAGGTATTTTTTCTGTTTGCACAAATAGAAAAACTTTATATAAAACAATTAAACTTTATATGAAAAACTTGGATATTCATTTACTTGGCGAATATAGCTTATCAACTATTTGTAAAATGCCTATAAATGATATGAATGAATATCTTAGAGATGTTGATGATAATGAAGATGAATGGAAACTATGTGTTGAAACGTATGTAAATGGAGAATACGACACTTCATTTTTGAGATAAAAAAAATAAGGGGTATAAAATGAAAATGAATATTTGTAGTTACTATTCAGAAATTGATTATGCGGATAATCGATTTAATGGAACTGACGGACTTTATGAAGTTGAATATTTTGGCGACATAAACTTAAAAGATGAAATAACAAAGGCGTATAAAGAATTAACAGAAAAAGACATTGTTGTAAATGAACTTTCTGTTGTTCTTGATTATTTAATCGGAATAAACAAAATAGACAATTACGAATATATACCAACTGAAATATTTGATTGCGATTATGGTAATTTTAAGGAGGATTAAAATGACAACTTTAGATATTTTAGAAAAAAACTTTAATAAAGAAGTATCAGAACTAAAAGAAACTGTAAATCACGCAAAAGAACAAATCTTAAAAAACTTTAATAATTCTACGGATAATTTAGAAGATATATATAAACATCAAAGCGAGTATTGCATAAACTCTATTGATTTTTGTTTATGCGATAAAGAAAAAATAATGTTAAGGATTGTTTTTCAAGATAATTCAGACATTAGGTTATATGCGTATTACAATAAAATTGAATTAGGAGGTGAATATTAATAAAATTAAAATTGAACCAAATTTGAAATTTTGAATATTAAATAAAAATACAGAGGAGTAAAAAAATGAAAATTGAATTTTATAAATATAAAAAATTTTCCCTTAATGATATTAATGAAAAAAATACAAAAGGTAGTAATTTTGCAAAATACGCAATGGCAGTTGCTATTGCAGGACATCACAACATAATAATAAGCGGAGCAAATGGGAGCGGAAAAACATTGCTTTTACAACATCTTCAAAATCTTCTCCCAAAACTTAATTCAAACGAAATAAAAATAAAAGAAAATTTACACAAACTTGCATATAAAGATAAAGAATTTTATAAAAAAACAATGACAGACGAAAGACCCTTTAAACAACCACATTATACAATAGGAATTGAATGTATGATAGGAGGCGGAAAAAATCTAACTGTTGGTGAAATTTCGTTAGCACATAATGGGGTTTTATTTCTTGATGAATTAGAAGAATTTAGAAGTTCTATATTACAAATGTTAATACCACCAATGATAAATAAAAAAATTGCATTTTATAATAAAGAAAATATAAAAAATATTTACCCATCAAATTTTCTTCTTGCAGCAACAATGAAACCTTGCCCGTGTGGAAATAATACTTCTAAAACAAAAATATGTTTATGTTCAGTACAAGCAGAACAGAATTATATAAATAAACTTAAACCTATTTTAAATGAAATTGCTATAAAAATAAATTTAAATAATCCTATAGATTTTCCAAATTATACAGAAGAAGAATTACAAAAAAAAATAATAAAAGCATTAAAAACACAAAAAAAAAGAAAACAAGAGTTTTTAAATAATGATTTAATTGCAACACAAGCATTTAATATTCTTGTAAAACAAACAGAAAAAGCAAAAAAACTTTTAAAGAAACAAAGTAAAAAAGATAATTCTATTTACAAAAATCAAAATTATATTGAATTACTTGCACGAACAGTTGCAGATATGGAAGAACACGAATTAATACAATTTGAAGATATGCAAATCGCAATAAAACTTAATAGTGGATTAAATGAATTATTTAATATGTATGAAATATAAAAAAAGTTCGTTCAACGAACTTTAAAAAAACTGCGAAGAAATAAGTTTTTTAGAAAAACAAAAAAAGTTCGTTCAACGAACTTTAAACAACTACGGACAAATTAAGTTTTCAAAAAAACAAAAAAAGTTCGTTCAACGAACTTTAAACGCCTGCGGACAAATAAAGTTTTTAAGAAAACAAAAGAAAGTTCGTTCAACGAACTTTAAACAACTACGGA
>CAZJOU010000061.1:0-5257 GCA_964547685.1 uncultured Treponema sp.
AATGACACACTACAAAAGCACGACAATGACACACTACAAAAGCACAACAATGACACATCACTAAGGCACGACAATGACACACTACAAAAGTCTGGCAATGAGATAAAGCAAGTATTTTTTCAAAAATCAATTTTCAGAAAAAATTTTTTTAATTTGTTCTTTGTAAATTTCGTTTAATCTGTAACGCATAATTTCTTGCTTTGCAGAAAGTTCAACGCCAACTTCAAAAGGCTTTGTAATTAACGCAAATTTATTAATTCGTTCAAACATCTTAAATCCATTTTTAGAATTTATAAGTGAACTAATTTCGCCTTCGTAAAGTTTTTGGATTTCTTCCGAATTTATTAAATTTTCGTACGTATCATATTGAATTCCATTTTCTGCTGCGAAATTTTTAATTTCGTCTTCCTCTACAAGAATCAACGCGCCTAAGTAATGCTGGTCTTGACCAACAACAACGGCTTGGCGAATATAACGCGATTCTGAAAGTTTCATTTCTATTGGCAAAGGTTCTACGTTTTCGCCACCAAGCAAAACTATTGTGTCTTTTTTGCGCCCTTTTAAAACAAGTTCATCGTGAATAGAAAGTATTCCCAAATCGCCAGTGTCTAGCCAACCGTCTACAGTCATTGTTTTGGCAGTTAAATCTGGACGTTTGTAATAACCTTGCATTACAGTTGGACCTTTTATTTGAACTGCACCAAATTGACCACGTTTTAGAACATAACCATCTTCTGGGTCTACAATTCGGCATTTTACGCCACGAATTGGTGAACCAACGTTTCCAAAAACTGGAGCAGCAATTGGACGAACAGAAATAATTGGCGAAGTTTCTGTAAGTCCGTAACCTTCTACAATTTTTACGCCAATTGCCCAAAAGAATTCGTCCAAAACTGGCGGATATGCGCCACCACCAGCAACGCCTGCGCGGAAGTTTGTTCCCAACATTGCTTTAATTTTTCTAAAAACAAGCAAATTTCCTAAAAATTTTAGCGGCCAAAGCAAAGTCCACGGAATTATAAACGCAAACCACCAAGCAACTGTGTAATAGCGTGTAAAACAAACATTTTGATTAAACATTTTTCGGTGCATTCGGCTGTGAATAATTGCAACTTTTGTAAAAAATGTAAAAAGCGCGTTTGTAATTCCGCCAGTTTTTCGCATTTTTCGCATAATTCCGTCATAAACGGCTTCAAAAACGCGAGGAACTGCTGGCAAAATCGCAGGATTTAATTTTTTTAAATCTGCCAAAAGAATACTTCCGATTGGTTTTGAGTAACACAATGATGCACCTTGAATTAAAATTACGTATTCAACTTCGCGTTCAAAAACGTGCCAAACAGGAAGTACAAGCAGCGCTTTGTCGCCAGGATTTAGCATAATTCGCTCTGGAATTTCGTCTAATTGCGCAAGAAAATTTCCGTGACTTAGCATAACGCCTTTTGGAGTTCCTGTTGTTCCAGAAGTAAAAATTACGCACGCTAAATCAGAAGATTGACCTTTTTCTAGTTCGTTTTCTACTTCGTCTTTATGTTCAATTCTAAAGCTTTGTCCAATTTTTAAAATTTCTTCAAATGAATAAATTTCTACGTTGAATTTTTTTGCTTCTTCAGTTGCTTCTTCTGTAGGTTGTTCAAAAACAATTACTTTTTGAATAAATGGCAACTTTTCTTTTATAGAAAAAATCTTTTTAACTTGTGCAGAATTTTCTGTAACAACGTATTTTGTTTCGGTGATTGTAAAAATTGCTTCTAGATCCATAATGGTTGCGTCGCAACCGCGTGGAACGTCTACCGCGCCAATCGCCATAATTCCCATATCTGCCTGAAGCCATTCTTTGCGGTTGTCAGAAATAATTCCAATTAAATCGCCACGTTTTATTCCAATAGAAAGAAGTCCTGCGCCAAAATCTAGTGCTTTCTGAAAAAGTTCGCGGTAAGTTATAGTTTCAAACTCTCCATCTTTTTTGCGCGAATATTGAGCCGCAATTTCTGGCCATTCAGCAGCAGATTTTCGTAATAATTTTGGTACAGTTTGTTCCATTTTGATATTTAACCTTCTTAAAATAACTTTTGTTGTAAGAAAATTATAAAGTCAAAAGCGTGCTAAAGCAAGTAATGAAAAATTTTCGCAATTACGCAAATTTGTGTTATAATCAATAAACTATGTCAGACGGAAAAAAAGTTATTATTGTTGGGGCGGGCGTTGCTGGTTTAGCAGCTGGAGTTTATGCGCAAAAATCGGGATTTGAAACATTAATTTTAGAAAAACATATTATTTCTGGCGGACTTTGCACAAGTTGGAAGCGTAAAAATTATCTTTTTGAAGGCGGAATGCATTGGCTTACAGGCTCATCTGAAAAATCAACATTGAATAAAGTTTGGAAAGAAGTAGGCGCGCTAAAAGAAAATAATCCAATTTTTAATAAAGATCCAATTTATACTCTTGTTACAAAAGATGGAAAAAAACTTAATATTTATCGCGATGTAGAAAAACTTAAGAATGAATTTTTGGTTTACGCTCCAGAAGATTCAAAAATGATAAACAGAATGTATAAAGACATAAAAGATTATTTGGGAATTCATCTTCTTATTTCTGATATAAAAGGTTTAAAAACAAAGAATCCGGTTCACGCAAAAATAAAAGAATTTTTAGGAATGATTCCTGCCGTGCCTCGCTTTTTTTATTTAAAAAATACATCTTACACTGATTATGTTGCAAAATTTAAAAATAAAGATATTCGCGAACTTTTATTGTCTGTAATTGGAACAAGATATAACGCTCTTTCGTTTGTGTATACGCTAGCGGCGTTTGCGCGTGGCGATTGTGGTTATCCAAAAGGCGGTTCTTTACTTCTTACAAAAAATATGACGGACACTTTTGAACAACTTGGCGGAAAAATTGAATATCATCAAAATGTAGAAAAAGTTGTTGTAAAGAACGGAAAAGTTTGTGGCGTAATTGCAAATGGAAAGGAATTTAACGCAGATTATGTAATTGTAACAGAAGATACAAGAACAGCTGTTGATTCTTTATTTGAACCTCCATTAAAAGAAAAGTGGATTTCTAAAATGAAGAAAGATGTTGTTTCTGAACAAAATATGTATGTTGCGCTTGGCGTAAAATGTGAACTAAAAAATTATCCACTTTGCGCAGTTTTTCCACTAGAAAAAGCGTTTAAGGCTGCAAATTTGGAATTTTCTTCGTTCAGAATAAATAATTATGCAACTTACGAAAATCATTCGCCAGAAGGTTGTACAACTTTAACGTGTTTGCTTTTGGGTAATTCCTACGATTATTGGAAAAAAGCAAAAGAAGATGGAACTTATAAAGAAAAAAAGCAAGATTTAGTAAATAGATTTGTAGACGAATTGCAGAAATTTATTCCAGAAATAAAAGATAATATTGAAGTTTCGGACGTTGCAACGCCAATTACATACGAACGTTATTGTTCTTCGTACGAAGGTAGTTGGATGAGCGTTTGGCTTCCTAAAAAAAGTGGATTTTCAATTCCGTTAAAGTCAAAATCTGTAAAAGGTTTATACTTTGCGGGACAACGTACAGCAATGCCTGGTGGACTTCCTATAACAGTAAATTCCGCAAGGCTTGCAGTTCAAAATCTATGTCGTGACACTAAAACAACATTTTGCTAATTGAAAATAAAAAATGGCTATTTTGATATATTAATTGTGTTTTTTTTGTTATATTTAAAATATGAAGTACAAAGCAGTTATTTTTGATATGGACGGAACAATCTTAAATACGCTAGAAGATTTAAAAAACGCAACAAATTATTCTTTGCGCCAATTTAATATGCCAGAACGAACATTAGAAGAAGTTAGAATGTTTGTTGGAAATGGAATAAAAAAATTAATTGAACGCGCAGTTCCTGCTGGAACAACAGAAGAAAAAATTAATGAACTTTTAAAAGTTTTTTTGGAATATTATGAAATTCATAGCGCAGATAATACTTCTGCATATCCGGGAATTCAAAATTTAGTAGAAGAATTAAAAAAACTTGGCATAAAAACTGCGGTTAGCACAAACAAAGCGGACGAACCGGCGCAAGAACTAGGAAAAAAATATTTTAATGGCGTTTTTGACTTAATAGTTGGGCAAAAAGATGGACTTAGAACAAAACCGGCGCCAGATTCTGTAAACGAAATATTACGCATTTTAAATATTCAAAAAAAAGATGCGGTTTACATTGGTGATAGCGATGTAGATGTTCAAACTGCAAAAAATTCTGGCTTAGATTTTATAGGAGTTAGTTGGGGATTTCGTGGTAGAAAATTTCTAGAACAAAACGGAGCAAAAAATATAGTAGATTCTGCAAACGAAATTTTAAAATTGGTAAAATAGATTCCGAATTAAATTCGGAATGACTTGGAGGCAATTATAAAATGGCAAAAACAAAAAAAATAACAGAAATTGGCGAAAATCTTGTAGAAAATTACAAGAATTTTTTGAACAACGGAAAAACTGAACGCGAATGTGTTGCGCAAATTATTCAAAAGGCGCGCGAAAATGGCTACAAAGAAGTAACCGAATATAAAACATTAAAAAGTGGCGACAAAGTTTACGTTCAAAAAATGAATAAAGCAATCGCTCTTTTTCAAATTGGTTCAGAACCGCTAGAAAACGGAATGAATATTCTTGGCGCACACATAGATTCGCCACGCTTAGATGCAAAGCAAAATCCAATTTATGAAAAAGATTTTGTAACTTACTTAAATACTCATTATTACGGCGGAATTAAAAAATATCAGTGGGTAACGCTTCCGCTTGCAATTCACGGTGTAATTTGCAAAACAGACGGAAAAGTAATTAAAGTAAATATTGGCGAAAACCCAGACGACCCAGTTTTTTGCATTTCGGATATTCTTCCTCATTTGGCACAAGAACAAATGAAACGTAATGCTTCCGAAATAATTAAAGGCGAAGATTTGGATGTTATTCTTGGTTCTTACTATAAAGAAGAAAAAGAAGACGATAAAGAAGATAAAAAAGACAAGAAAAAGAAAAAAGAAGATAAAATTACAAGCAAAAAAATTATTGTAAAACTTCTTAAAGAAAAATACGGAATAGAAGAAAAAGATTTGGAATCTGCAGAATTGGAAATTGTGCCGGCAGGTGCTGCTCGCGACTGTGGATTTGACCGTTCTTTAATTCTTGCTTACGGACAAGACGACCGTTCTTGCGCATTTACTTCTTTTGCCGCTTTAATGGATTCAAAACCAACAAAGCGAACAAGTTG
>CAZJOU010000061.1:5357-6654 GCA_964547685.1 uncultured Treponema sp.
CATTCTGATGAATGTCAGCATCTACAAGTAGATTCCGCGTCAAGCGCGGAATGACACGTAACGTCATCGCGAGGCGCGAAGCGACGTGGCAATCTCGTTAAGTTAGATAACCACGCCTACGGCTCGCAATGATGTTGTTACAATTCTAGATTTGTTCCAATTCCGGCGGAAATTACGAATTGCTTTTGATTTTCTGCTGGAAAAAATCTGTATTTCGCACTACAAGAAAAATCTATTAAAAAGCTTTCGCGCGAAAGTCCGCCAATATTCGGTGTAAATCCAAAAGAACAAGTAAGCGCAAGTTCGTCCTCGTAGTTAAAATCGCCATTTTTTATATGCGAAAAATATTTTTCTGCATCAAATAATGCCCAAGATTCAATATTATCTGCAAATTTTGCAACGTAATAAGTGCTAAAATTAATTCTATTAAAATAAAATAATGGCAAAAAGTTTGTTGATTTTTGAATTTCCCAATTAAAAAGCACAACTTTTGCCATTGCCGCTGCAATATAACTGTCGTTAGGAAATAAAGTTGCTTCTAAAGTAAGTGGTCGCAAAAATGAACTTTTTGCTATAAAATCAAATGAAAGATTATTAAAAGTATCGCAAGTTTCTAAATCTTCTGTAAAACCAAAATAATTATTTGCCAATGTCGTAGAAAGTTGCAATCCAGAATAATCGTAATAATCAAATCCAGATTTGTGAATGTTTCCTAAGCTTAAAGTTCCTGAATTATTTAAATACAAATATTTATCTTTAGAAGTTCGTAAAACATTAAAATAATCTGCCAAATTTTCTGGTTCATTTTCTTTTGAAATTTCTGTTTCGCTTTGTTTGCCTTCTAAAATTGTAGAAGAATTTGAAAATTTTACGTAATTTGTGCCAAAAGTCATAAATTTGCTACTTAAATTTAAGTTTCCAAAAGATTGTTTGTAGCCGTTTTCGTTAAATTCAATTTGAACGTTGGCAGAATATAAAAAAACGCTAGAAAGTGCGTTTACGTTATTTGTTGCGTAAAATTCCAATCCGCCAGAATTTGTAAAAAAACTATATCCAGCAGAAATGTACCAAAGCGGATTTGTCCAAGGCGTAGACGAAACGTACGTAATTCCAATTGGTAGCCAAGAAGATTCTAAAGTAGAAAGATTTTTATTTGTGTAACTTTGCATTAAAGAAAGCGGTAAAATTGTTCCGTGCGGACCAGTAAAATTGTAGGCGAATGGTGAAAAGTTTTTGCTTGCGGATTCAAAGTTGTTTTCGCTAGCATTTTGTGGATTCTGACTTTCGTCAGAATGAC
>CAZJOU010000061.1:6754-10471 GCA_964547685.1 uncultured Treponema sp.
GTTTGCGTTATAAATTTTCGAACCTTTAAAAAACTTTGCAACGTACGCAACTTTTTCGCTAACATTTTGAGGATTCTGACTTTCGTCAGAATGACGCGCTAAGTTTTCGCTAACTACAACTGGTTCATAAATTCCGCCGGAAATATCTTGCGTGCAAAGTTCAAAAGTTGCGCTTTCATTATTTTTATCATCTTTGCTAAACAATAAAAGTCCAAGTAGCGGAAGCGAACCTTTTGTTGTGTAAGAAAACGAAACAATACCAGAATAGCGACCGTCATTAGTATTTTCATACCAATTTAAGTTTCTAAAAACATATTTTTTTTCGTCATTTTCTGGAAGTTCAAAACGATTTGTTTGCTTTGTTTTAAAATCAAGTTTATTTATTGAATATTTTAGTTCATCTTTTAAAATATAAAAAAGTTCACCATAAGAATTTCCTTCTAAACTAAAAATTTGCTGAGTAGGCAAAAATTTTTGTTCAAAAAATAATTCAGTGGAACAAATTTTGTCTTTTTTTATGTTCAATTTGTAAATTTTTAATGTAGAAAAAGCAGAAAAAGTTTTTACAGCGCACAAAAAATAATTTTCATCAAATTGAACAATAGAAGCGTCGCGCAAAGAAGTTTCGGAAAGCGTAAAAAATGATTTTTTTGCTAAATCGTAAATTTTTACTTTATTTTTTGGAACAGAATAATTTTGCGAAGAATAAGTTTCTGCCAAAAATCTTCCGTCTTTAGAAACAGAAAGTCGCAAAATATTTGGTTCTTTGTACAAAACTTTAGATTTTTTGTTTTTTACAACGTTTACAGTTCGTTTGTATTCATCATAATAAAAATATTTTTCGCTGTCGCTTGTTAGGCAAGAATAAACAGAAAGTTGATTTTTAAAAGGCGAGTTTTCTATTCCATCAATTTTTTCTGGTTCACTTGGAATTTGTGGAACTTCTAGTTCGTTGTAAAATTCTTTCCAAGCAGATTTTATAGAAATTCCATAAACTTTTTTAAAGCAGCCAAAATAAGTTAAGTTTTTTAAGTTTACTAATCTGTACCAAAATTCTGCATATTTTTCCATTCCATATTTTTGTTCAAGCCAGCCATTAAACGCTCCACCAAAAATATAACTTACGTTTCCGCTTGGAAAAATGTCCATTGCGCCTTGAATTTCTGAATATTTTGGAAATTTTCCTTCGATTTTTGCTTGTTTTAAAATGTGTAAAGCATATTCGTCGTTTAATCTTCCTTCGCCTTTGTCGCTTTCTAAAGAAACTGTTGCGCCTTCTGCAAATGCGGTTGTAACTGTTGCCAACGCAGGATTCCAAGTGTCGCCAAAAATTTTGTCAAAGTTGAACCAAAAATCGTTTCGCAAATTATAAGTAATTGCGTGAATAAGTTCGTGCCTAAATGTATTTAGAATTTCGTTAGAAAAAACGGCAATGCTTGTAGTGCAAACTGTGTCGTACATTACAATGTGATTAAATGGCGCGCACGAAAAGTAAGCGTTAAAATTGTCTTGTGCGGGCGAAATTACAACTGGTAAGCGAAATTTGTTTTTTAAGTTTAATGTAGTTGCAAGTTCTTCGTAAAGTTCATCGGCATTTTCAAAAATCACTTTGGCAGAAAATTCTGAACTTTTAGCATAAATTATGTCGAAATATTTTGTTTTGGCAATTTTTATGTTTTTTTGCTCACTCATTATTCCAGAATAAGCAAACAAATTAAGCGAAATAAATAAAAATAGCAAACTAAGAACAATTTTTTTCATTATTTTTATATTAATAGTAGATTCTAACTTTCGTCAGAATGACGCGCAGTTTTTCAGAATCTTTTTACAAAGCAAGTTCTTCTTTTAAATTAAGTAAATCTACAAGCTTTATAGAATAATTTTTTTCGCTTTTTAATGGTTGTTCAATTATTATTTTTATTGTTGCGTTTGCTAATTCTTCTGCCAATTTTTGACCATAAACTTCGGAAACAAGTTCAATATATTCTTCGTTTGTCATTTCTTCGTTTGTAAAAACTGGCGCCATAAGCATATCTAAATAAGTTTGCAATTCCGACGAAAGATTTTCGTACAAATTTAGCATATTTTCTTTGTTTATAATGATTTTAAAATCTTTTTCGGAATCAAAAATCATTCCAGATTTAGAAATTGGATCTTGCGCTGTTTCAGAAAGATTTGCTTTTACTTGTAGATTTTTTCCAGAATCAAAAGTTTTAGATTGTACATTTTCAAATCCAGAATCTGTAAAAATTCTAGAAACTTCGTCTGCATTAAAACCTACGTTTTCTGAATCGTTTGCAAAAAATAAATTAAAAAATTCTGCGCTAGAATTTATTTTATAATCAAAGTTTATTCCGCTTTTAGTTGCGCTAATTTTTATTTCGTTTTTACAAGATGCGCAAAAAATTAAAACGCAAACAAAAAAAATAGGCGAAAAAAATAATTTGCTAAAATTTTTCATGTAAAATCCTTTTTTTAGAATATATGTTTATAAATAAAAGATTGTCGGGTCAAGCCCGACAATGACACATTAGTTTAATTCTAACTTTTAAATAACTTTGACATTGGAAAAGTTACGCGAACGCCTGTGCAAAGTTCCAATCCGGCGGCAGAAGAACGCAAAGGCGAAAGAGCGGCTCCAGATGTTGAATTAAAAATACTATAGCAAATATCTTGAATAATCTGAACCTTAAAAGTTCCTTTTGTAAACGAAGGCGCACTAAAAGTTACGCCAAGAATTCCTGGAAAAATAGATGCTTTTATTTCTTTGCTAGTTCCTGGCGAAGTGCAATCGCCAACTGTAAAAACTGGCCCAGCATAAGCGCGAACGTAATTTCCAAAAAATAGCGAAAAAGTTAGCGGAATTTGAAAAGCGCCAACTCCGTAATTCCAGCGAAGCATTACGCCAGCACCAGGGGAAAGCGTTTTTCCAGAATAAACAATGTCTGCTTCGCTAGAAAATCCGCGAAAATTTGGCATAAATTGCTCTTCTGTAAATAGCGACCAGTCGCCAGTAAAAGTTCCCATTAGCGAAAGTTTATCTAAAAAAGTTTCGGAACTTTTAGAGTTATTTGAATTTTCAGAAGAAGACGAACTTTTTGCTACTTTTTTAGAATTTTTTGCTTCGCTTTTTGAATATTCTTCTTCTATTGTTTTGTAATTTGCTGAAGGTAAAAATTTTCCGCAAGCAGCGTAGTGAGTTTTCCAATAATTTTCTTTTAGCGAAGAAACAATAACGCCAGTGTTTGGTCCGTCGCTTACGGCAGAAATAAATTGACCATTTCCAATGTACAAACCAACGTGACTAATTGAACCGTTGCCAGTTGTTCTAAAAAATACAAGGTCGCCAGGTTCGCGTTCAGAATCTGGAACAATATTTACGTAGCCGTACATTGCTTTTACAGTTCTTGGAAGTTGAAAACTAGATGCGTTACGAACAGTTGTAAAAACAAAGCCAGAACAATCAAAAGAATCTGGACCAATTGCGCCACGAACATAAGGTGAACCAACATATTTTTTTGCTTCTGTAATAATTTTTTCTCTATAAACGCGCGATTCTGCTTCTGAAATATTACTTTGCGAAAAACACTTTATTGGCAAAAAGCAAAGCATAAAAAGAGCAATAGCGGTTATTATAAATATTTTAAATTTTATTGCAAAATCGTTCATATCTTTATTTTCGGATTTATTTTATAAGAAATCCATAAAAAGTTTTAT
>CAZJOU010000062.1:0-10378 GCA_964547685.1 uncultured Treponema sp.
AAATCCGGCGACAAAAAAATTAAAATTGGAGTAATTCAGCTTGTAGAACATTCTGCTTTGGATGCAAACTATAAGGGATTTGTGGACGGACTTAAAGAAGCGGGCTACGAAGACGGAAAAAATATTACAATTGACTATCATAATGCGCAAGGTGAACAAGTAAATTGTGTTACTATTGCAGAAAAACTTATTAATGACCGCGATAATTTAATTTTTGCTATTGCAACTCCGGCAGCGCAAGCAGTTGCAAATTTAACAAAAGATATTCCAATTCTTATTTCTTCGGTTACAGATCCAGAATCTGCAAAACTTGTTGAAAAAAATACGGCTCCTGGCGGAAACGTAACTGGAACTTCGGATTTAACTCCTTGCGAAGCACAAATGAATCTTCTTACAAAATTGGTTCCAAACGCAAAAACTGTTGGAATGCTTTATTGTTCTAGCGAACAAAATTCTTACTTTCAGATTTCGCTTGCAAAAGCGGCTTGCGACAAACTTGGCTTAAAATACATTGATGGAACTGTTTCTAATTCGAACGAAATTCAGCAAGTTGTAACAAATCTTTGCGGCAAAGTTGACGTTATTTATGCGCCAACCGACAATATGATTGCGGCTGGAATGTCTTTGGTTAGCCAAGTTGCAAACGAAAAAGGAATTCCTACAATCTGTGGCGAAGAAGGAATGGTTAAAGCGGGCGGTTTTGCAACTTACGGAATTAATTATTATGAACTTGGAAAACAAACTGCTAAAATGGCCGTAGAAATTTTGCGTGACGGAAAAAAGCCAGCAGAAATGCCAATTCAATATCTAGAAAAGTGCGATTTAAAATTTAACGAAGACACAGCAAAAGCACTTGGAATTACAATTCCAGAAAATATTGAATAAAATTTGTCATTGCGAGCGTAGCGTGGCAATCTTGTAAGGTTAGATTGTTACACTTTCGGCTCGCAATGACGTTTGGAGCTTAAAATGGCTGTTTTATATGCAATGGAAGGCGCAGTTGCCCAAGGAATCCTTTGGGGACTGATGACTTTGGGTGTTTATCTTACTTTTAGAATTTTAAATGTTGCAGATATGACTGTTGACGGAAGTTTTGCCGCTGGTGGTGCGGTTACAGCAGTTCTTATTGTAAAAGGAATGAATCCAGTTCTTACTTTGCTATTTGTTTTTATAATGGGAATGCTTTGCGGACTTGCGACAGGATTTATGAATACTAAATTAAAGATAAACATTCTTCTTGCAAGTATTTTAACGCAAATTGCACTTTATTCTATTAACATAAGAATTATGGGCAAAGCGAATACTCCGCTTTTGGGAAGTCCTACAATGATGAGCATGTTAAAGAATTTTACTGGAAATAAACTTTCTTCTACTTCTGTTTCTTTAATTATTGGCGTTGTTGTTGTTGGTATTATAATTGCTCTTATGTATTGGTTTTTTGGCACAGAAATTGGAAGTGCAGTTCGCGCAACTGGTAGCAACGAACATATGGTTCGCGCAATGGGCGTAAATACAGATAATACAAAAATGCTAGGTCTTATGATTTCTAACGGAATGGTTGCTCTTAGCGGCGCACTTGTTGCGCAAAGTCAAGGTTACGCAGATGTTGGAATGGGAACTGGAACAATTGTTATTGGGCTTGCAAGCATAATTATTGGCGAAGTAATTTTTGGTTCACACTTTGGTTTTTGGTGGACACTTTTAGGTGCAGTTTTTGGTTCAATAATTTACAGAATTGTAATTGCTGTTGTTCTTCAACTTGGTCTAAAATCTACAGACTTAAAACTTTTAACAGCGTTAATTGTTGCTATTGCTTTAAGCGTTCCTGTGTTTAAGGCTAAAATTGACCGCAGAAGAAGAAGTTTACCTGGAATGAACATAAACGAAGAAGAAAATACAAGACATATTCAAGTTAAAAAACATAAAGAAGATAACGAATAGAGGCCCGCGATGTTAAAACTTTTTAATATAACAAAAACTTTTAATCCTGGAACAATTACAGAAAAAAAGGCAATTCGCGGCGTTGACCTAGAAATTGATGATGGCGACTTTATAACTGTAATTGGCGGAAACGGAGCGGGAAAATCTACTCTTTTAAATATTATTGCTGGCGTTCATTACACAGATTCTGGTTCAATAGTTTTAGATGGAGTTGATTTAACTGGAAAACCAGAATACGAAAGAGCAAAATATTTAGGACGCGTTTTTCAAGACCCAATGATGGGAACGGCTGCCAATATGTCTATAGAAGAAAACCTTGCAATGGCAATGCGACGCGGAAAAAAGCGTGGTTTAAGTTGGTACGTTCAGCCGGCAGAAAAAAAAGTTTATAAAGAAAAACTTGCACTTTTAGATTTAGGTTTGGAAAAGCGAATGAACGCAAAAGTTGGTTTGCTTTCTGGCGGACAGCGGCAAGCATTAACGCTTCTTATGGCAACTTTACAAAAGCCAAAACTTTTATTGCTAGACGAACATACTGCTGCCTTAGACCCAAAAACAGCAAAAAAAGTTCTTGAACTTACAGAAGAATTTATTACGCGCGATAATCTTACCGCTTTTATGGTAACACACAATATGAAAGACGCAATTCGTTACGGAAATCGCCTTATTATGATGATGGACGGTAAAGTAGTTTACGATGTAAAAGGCGAAGAAAAGAAAAACTTAACCGTAGAAGATTTGCTAAAGAAATTTAGTGTTAGTGGCGAAATGAACGACAAAATGATTTTGGGATAATAAGATTGCCACGCCTGCGGCTCGCAATGACGAACACGACAGTCGGCTCGCAATGACGGATTGCCACGCCCAACATCATCAACTTAAGGAATAAATCACTGTCATTATCGGGCTTGACCCGATAATCTTTTTTACAAAACAGGCAATTCTTCTATTGTTTCGGAAAGTTGAATGTAAGAAGTTTTCTTTCTTTTTAGAACAATAATTGTAATGTCGTCTTGGCGTGGCGTTGTTCCGCAAAATTCGTTAAATTTTTCTTTTATGCTAAGAATAATATCTTTTGGCGATTTTTCTGCGACTTCTAAAAGGCAAGATTCAAGGCGCTTGCGTCCAAACTGTTCATTGTTTTTATTTGTTGCTTCTGTAAGTCCGTCACTGTAGCAAACAAAAACGTCGTTTACGTTCATTATAAAATCCATAACAGCAAATTTAGGATTTATTCCTTGCATTCCAATTGCGCCAAAATGAAACTGATTATTGTCTGCAATAAGTGGTAGAACTTTTTTGTTTTTTGCAGAATATAAAATTGGATACGGATGTCCTGCGTTTCCAAGTTCAACGTGAATACTTCCGTCTGGATAAAAATTGTCAAATCGGCAAATAAGTCCAGTTAGGTAATTGTCAATTTCGCCTTTTTCGCCAATAATTATTTCGTTAATTTCTTTTAACATTGCAGAAAGCGATCGGTGTTCCTTAAATCCTTTTTGAAAACTGTGGCTAATTATGCTTCGTGCAAGCATTGTTATTAAAGCGGCAGAAATTCCGTGCCCAGAAACGTCAAAAATAGAAATTCCGTTTAATGTGTTTCCGTAAGTGTAATAGTCGTAAAGGTCGCCAGAAACTTTAGACAAAGGTTCGTAACAAACTGCAAGTTCCCAACCAATAAAAGAATTTTCTGGTTGCGGAAAAAATTTTTTTTGAACAAGCGAAGCGGTAGAAAGGTCCATTTCGGAAAGAATTCTGTCTTTTTCTAACTGTTCGTTTACTTTTGTAAGTTTTAAATTTGTATCTTTAAGTTCAATAGTTCTTAATTCAACTTCTTTTTGCAAATTATTTTTAAACTGTTCATTTTGATTATAAACAAAAGAATAGCGCAAAGAATGAATAATAATAAATTCGATTAAAGAAAATTGCCAACCAAAAATTGTAAAAAATGGAAAAATTCTAGTGTTATCGTAAAGCCTTAGTCCAAAATCTAAACAAATAGAAATTATAACTGGTAAAAATCCAAAAAACTGAATAATTGCGTCGTGTCGTCTTTTCTTAATAAAAAGATTTCTAACAAAAGCGTACAAACCAAAACATAATTGTAAAAGCGAAAACATTATCATTGTTTTTGTTATGTCAATTAAAATGTCGTAATTTGGAATAATTAATGTTATTAAAGTTTGTCCAAGTACAATGCCAAGTCTAATTTTTTCTACAAATTCAATTTTATTTGAATGTTCAAAATCCATAATAAAACTTGTAATAAAATAGAAAATCCAATAAAACGGCAAAGAAATTGTAAACTTCATAAAAGTTGGAAACGAAACAAAACTTGCAAAGTACCAAGGAATTTCTGGCGCAAAAAATGGAATTGAAATAAAAAGCGTAAAAAAGTTAAGAACTGCAAAGTCGAAATTTTCTTTACTTTGATTTCGTTTTATTGCTAGCAAAAAGTACAAAATAAAAGCAAAAAGAACTCCGCCTTCAAAAAAAATATAAATTCGCGTGTTCCAAAAGTTAGAAATTGATGCTTCGTATTTTGCTTTTTCTTCTTCTTTTATAAATGACTTTGAAGAAATTGCGCTTTGTCCGTGCGACCAAACTTTTATAAGAAGAACATTTGTGCTTTCTTGATTTATAATTTCCGCAGGTAAAGCGTAATAATGTGTTTTGTAAAGTGCACTTTTTTCGTTTGGCGGAAAACTTCCATTTGAACCAATAAAGTTTCCGTTTAGATATGCAACTTCCGACATTCTAAGATACGGAATTACAAGCCCTAACATTTTTCCTTTTAGGCTTTCTGGAATTGAAAATTCGGCGCGAACCCAAACAAAATTTTTATTTTCGCCTAAGTCGTGTAATAATGTTTTTTCTAGATTTTTTGTTGTGTTATCGTTTAGTTTTTTAAAGTCCGAATAGTGATTTTCTGCGTCTTTTACTGTTGAATTTTCGTCTGAAATCCAATAAAAGAATTTGTTTCCAATAAAAATTTCGTCGTTATTTTCTAAATTTTTTGCTGAATTTGTTTTGCACGAAAAAAAGCAAACTGCTAGCGGAAAAAAAGCGAAAAATATTATTTTTTTGCAAAACTTTTGAAAATTCACATTTAATTATAAGCGAAATTGCTTGGTTTAATAAAGTATACACCAAAATAAAAAAATCAATTAGAATAATTTTATGCGAAATAAAAAAAATAACGAACTTGCGGTTTGCGGTTTTGCGGCTGTTAAAAAGTTGGAAAAACAAAATAGCGAAAGAATTCGACGTCTTTATTTTACAGAAGAACTTGCGCCACTTTTTGGCGGACTTTGCAAAAAACTTGCTGCGCGCAAAGCAATTTATAATCAAGTAAAAGATTCAAAAGAATTAGAAAAACTTAGCGGAACAGTTCATCATCAGGGAGTTGTGGCAATGATTTATATGCCAGAAATTATTCCACTAGATTCCGACATAACTGACGAATGGATAAAAAATAGCGAAAATGCACTTTTATTAGACCACATTGGCAATGCAAATAATTTTGGCGCTATTGTTCGCAGCGCCGCCTTTTTTGGAATAAAAAATATTGTAATTCCAGAAGATGAATCGGAAAGCGCAATTACAACAAGTTCTTACAGAATTGCAGAAGGCGGAATGGAATTTGTAAAAATATATTCTGTTCGTTCTATTGAACATCTTTTGCGTGCGCTAAAAGGAAAAATGGTTCGCATTGGAACAGATTTGTCTGCTCGTAGCAAATTTGCTTCTGACATAAAATCTATTTGTAAGGGAAAACCTGCAATTGTTGTGCTTGGAAACGAAGAAAACGGAATTTCCGAAGAAGCGCGAAAAAATTGCGACGCTCTTATTTTAATTCCGTTTGTTGGACTTAGCGAAGGAAAAAAGCAACCGCCTATAGATAGCTTAAATGTTGCACAGGCAAGTTCCATTATTCTTTACGAATTAACAAAAGTTTAAATAACGTAGTCGTAAGTTCCAGAATTGTAAACTAATGTGTCTAGCGTTACGGAATCAAGGTAGTCATTTACAACTTTGTTTAATCCTGCCCACATTTTTGCGGTTGCGGTATTTATTGAATGTTCAGAAGAATTTGCTGCATTTTCGTCGTAATCAACTGGAGCAAGATTTCCTTCTGTGGTTCTAAGAATTTCTCCAACTGTGTATTCAGAAGGGTCTTTTGAAAGTCTGTATCCGCCTTGCGGACCGCGAATGCTTTGTAAAAGTCCAAACTTGCTTAAAAGTGCTGTAATTTGTTCAAGATATTTTATAGAAATTCCTTGTCGTTCCGAAACATCTTTTAGCGGAATGTAATTTCCGTTTCCTTGCTGAGCCAAATCAATCATAAAACTTAAAGCGTATCTGCCACGTGTCGAAATTTTCATATATCTTATTTCCTAGTTATTCTGTAGACATTATAAGAATAATTAGAAAAAAAAGCAATAAATAAGTTTAAGAAATTAATCGTCCATAACTGTGCGACCGCCCCATTCTTTTGAATGGCTTTTTTCGTGGGCTAGGGTTGCGTCAAAATTGGCTTCGGGCGCACAATTTTTTTCTATATTTAATGCAGTTTGATGTAGGCGACGCAAACATTCAGATTTATCTGTAAAACCAAGTTTAGATTTTTCTATGCTATCGCCTAGAATACGAATTGATTCATCGTAAACTTTTAGCGGAACAGGGAACGGATGCCCGTCTTTCCCGCCATGAGCAAAACTGAATCTTGCAGGGTCGGAAAATCTACTTGGAGTTCCGTGAATAACTTCGCTAACCAAAGTTAAAGATTGCAAAGTACGCGGACCAAGTCCCTTAGTTAATAAAAGCGATTCAAAATCTTTTGGTTCGCTTTCGTAAGCAGTTGCTAAAACCGCGCCAAGTCGCTTTAAGTCTACGTCTTCTTCGCGAACTTCGTGATGTTGTGGCAAAATAATATTTCGCTCTGCGTGTATAATTTCGTTTGGGTTAACTTGAATTTTTACTTTTTGCGCTAAACTAGAAGAAGAATCTGCGTATTCTGGAAAAAGCAAACCTTGCGCATTTTGTTCTTGCGCGCTTTGCAAAGTTTCTGCACTTTGCGACGGCTTTGCAACAACTTTAGAAGAACCGCCAAAACCAACAGAAAAACTTGAATCTGGATTTGCAATTTTTCTAATTTCGTGAATAACGCGGTCTGGCGTTTCTTTTGTAAAATCCATTATTGCGCTACGAGTTTTGTCTGCGTTTTTTGCCGTAAGATTTAAGATATTTCCTTGATTTTCGCCAATAACTGCTGTGTGTGGCTCTTCTACAAAAGATTTTATGTTTTCGCTACACCAATGATAACGTCGCGCAGTTTTTGTGGTTGCGTTCATTCCTTGTTGAACAACTGCCCAATCGCCATCGTTTGTAAGAATAAAATTATGTTGATAAAGTTGAAATCCGTCTTGAACAGCGGTGTTGTCTACTTTTGCGCAAAGCCGACTAGAACGAACCAAATCGTTTCCGTCCAAACCAGAAGTTTCCGACAAAGCCAAAAGTTCTTCTGGTGTTCTTCGCGAATATTTTCCACGGCCGCCACAAATGTAAATGCCAAGTTCGTTTGCGCGTGGATTTATTCCGCGTTTTAGCGCATACATTACGCTTGTTGTAATTCCAGAAGAATGCCAGTCCATTCCCATTACGCTTCCTAGCGACTGAAACCACAAAGGGTCGCTTAGTCGGCGAATAACTTCTTTTTTACCATAATTTTGAATTAAAGATTCAACAATCAAAGTGCCTAAAACCATCATTCTGTCGGCAAGCCAGCGCGGAACTGTTCCGTAATGAAGTGGTAAATCTGCGTGTCCAGTACTTTTTATCATATTTGTTTGTCCATAAGATAAGTACTTGTTTTTGTAAAACCAGAAATCCAAACAAAACTTTCTAGGTTAAAATCATTGTTTACGTTAATTTTTAAATGATTAATTCCTTTTGAACTTAAAAGTTGCGAAACTTTTTTTATAAGTTCTGTTGCGTAACCGTGTCGCCTAAATTCTGGATGAACAAAAAGTTCTGTAATTATAAATGCGGTTTCTTTTTTTTCTAAAGGAATTTGAACAAATCCTGCTAAAATTCCAAATATTTTTTGCTTTTTATCTGTAAGTATAAAAATTTTAGAATATTTTCCGTCAGAAAGTTGTTCAATATGATTTTTTAAATTTTCGTCGTCAATAATTTTAAATGAATCTTTGTAAAATTTTTTTAACGAATCGAACTTTTCGTTTGTGTACAAAATAACAGATTTTTCGTCTGCTTCGCTAAATTCGGTTGTTGGTAAAATAAATTTTCTGTAAGTTTCGTAAGAAGTATATTTTCGCCCAGTTTCTGTCATATAGCGAAGAACATCTTTTAAAGCTTCGTCTTCGTTAATTAAATCTACTAAAACTTTAGAATATCGCGTTCCAGAATCTTTTTTAAATTCTTCCAAAACCATATCAAAATCTTTTTTCTTTGCGTAATTTCTTCCGCGATAATCTGTTGCTGTGTCTAGGCTATCGCAAATTGTAAGAAGATTTATGTAAACAGAAAATTTCGATTTTTTTACGTCAAAATTTGCTGGATAACCGCCAATTCCGTCGTAAAATTTGTGATGTCCACGAATTAAATCTTCGTAAATTGCAAGATACGGAATTTCTTTTGCAATATCTGCGCCTAAATCTGGGTGAATTTTTATTTTTGCAAATTCTTCATCTGTAATTCTTCTAAAATGCAAATTTATAAGATTTGTTAAGCCAATTTTTCCTAAGTCGTGCAACATTCCAGCATTTTTTACAAAACGAACAAGTTTTCCTCGATTTTTTAAAATATCTTCTTTTGTTGGAAAATCTACGGTTGTAAAAAGTTCAGGCTTTCGTTCTATCATATGCGAAAAACAAACGCCAATAAAACTAGAAACCATAGAAAAGTGAATTGCTGAACCAATTTCGCGATGAACAAATATTTTTTGCAAAAATGTTATAAAATTCGTAACGTTTTCTAGCGAATCTGCAACTGTTTTTACAGTTTGAATAATAAAATTATCTGCCTGAAAACCTTTTATTGCATAAGGCGCATTTTCAAAATAACTTAAAATATCTTTAGAAACTTGTTTTTTTATAATGTTGTCGTTTATAGATTTATAAAATTCTGGAAGAAGAATAAAAGCGTAACTAAACGACCAATTAAAAAGTTTCATTTTGTCTAAAATTATTGCAAATTGCGAAGGAACTGGATCGTTGTCATCTGGAAAAGACATTTCTGGATAAATAAATGAAATTTTTTCTTCTGAATCTAATGAATTTAATTGCGCAGAAATTTCTTGATACTTTTTAAAAAGAATGTCGCTATAATCATCTTTTGAAATTTTGCTATTTTTTAAGCGCATTTTGTTATAATACGTAAAAATCATTGGATTTAGCATTTTTTCTGAAAGTTCTGCGTTAAATTCATCTGTTAGCCAATTTTCTATTAAAGCAACAATTTTTTGACTTTGTTCAATTTCTTCTTCTTCGTCTTTATAGCTTTTTTGTCCAGATTTTTGTTGAATTGAAAAATTGTTTTGTCCTGCCGCAAAAATTGCGTAAATTCGCATAATTCTTAAAAAAAGTTCAATATGAAATTTAGAATTGCAATTTTCGCCCCACATTTTTGCGTAAAGTTCTTCGTTTCCTTGATGAACAAAATTTTCTAAAGTGTCGTAAGTTTTTTTTATTCCAATGTAGTCGTTAGATTTATACAAATCGTAAGCAAGAAGTTTGTAAGTTAGACAAAAAACTTGGTGAATTCTGTAATTATTGTCTGGCGCATCGTTAAAAGTTGGAAAAACTTCCATTGCTTTGTCGTAACATTTTAGCGTTTCTTGCAAAGAATCTTGGCAAGTTAGCGTTTTGCTAATTCCAAGGTTCATATAAAGTTCAAATTTTGTTTCGTTATCAAGTTTTTCTGGAACAGAAAGTAGCGCAGTTATAAGTTCGTTTGTAACAAGAGAATCTATGTTGTTTTCGAAAAGATAAAAAGTTGTGTGCAAAGCATAAGTGTGAAGCGCAATGTTAGAAAGTTTTTGCGGTTCGGCAATTACGGGGCGAATATATTGGTCCAAAAGATTTTCGTTTTCTACAAAAAGTTTTCGCGTAAGTGCCGAATTTTCGTTGAGCATTTCTTCCCATTTAGAAAAATCGTAAGATTCTTTTAAAAGTTTTCGTTCAAGAAGAAATATTTGCGCGGAATTGTTTTTGTATTTGTTAAAAAAATATTCTACGTCCTCTTTTGTAATTTGCTCAACTTTCATAATTAATTAAATTATAACATTTTTTTTGTGATAGGGAAATTTAAAAAATATAGAATAGATTTTCTTAAAAATATAGATTTTGGGAATTTTCGTGTCATTCCTGTGCTTGTGCGAAGCCTAGCGTTAGCGTCCACAGGAATCTACAGAAAA
>CAZJOU010000063.1:0-10314 GCA_964547685.1 uncultured Treponema sp.
AGCACTTTCCAAGGATGTGGAGCTTACGTTGGAACTACTGCACGCAACCTTGATTCCATTAAATGGAAGTAACACAAAGTTAGTTCGTTCAACGAACTAAAAAAAATAAGGAACAAATTATGAAAAAACTATTAATAACAATTTTACTTTCAGTTTTTATTTTTTCAGTAAATGCAGAACAACATATTTACGAAACAACAATTTCTGAATTAAAGGAACAAGGTATTACAGAAAATATTTGTATTCAAAATAATTCATCATTTGTATTAACTGATATTGAATGTCGAGTTTCTGTAAATGGAAAAACACATTTAATGCAAAATATTAGAAAAATTCCTATCGGTGAGGATTCCGAATTTGAAGGTTATGAAGATGATGAAATAAACGATGAATTGCCATATTATTTAGGTAAAGATGCAAAATTTACAAAGAAAAATAAAAATAAGATAACTTTTGAATTATTTTTTCATTCCCATAATGACGATGTAACCATTGCAAATATTTTAAATCGTGATGATAATCTATATTTCATAATTGAAGATAAAGACGGAATTGTTTTTCCAGAAGAAAAAATAAAACAAGAAGGTGGCTCTATTGTTGAAATAGATGGAATAAAATACTTACTTTTTAACGGCTCTGCATACAAAGTAAATGATAGGTAAAACAGTTATGAGTTATTGTAGATATTGCGGAAGAGAAATCACGTACAAACGAACAAAAAACGATAAATGGATGCCTTGCGATGTCACTGGAAATCCTCATTTTTGTAATGAAAACAAAAACAAAAATACAAAGCAGGAATCTGGACTTATAGTCTGCAAGAAATGCGGAAAGCCATGTTTCAAAGACAAAAAAGAAAAGTTGATTGACTACACATCTCTTCTTCCTCATGAATGCAAAAGCGGAGATATAACCCGCTATCAGAAATATATGCAAAGGAAAAAGGAATTAGCGCCGATTGGCGCTAATTAAAACGAAAGGAGTAAATATATGAAAGCACAAATAAAAAAAATGACGACAAAACAATATCAGACTTTTTATATTGTTTATTTAGAAAATAAGCAATATTTAAGAAAAAGTCTTTTGTGTGCAACAAAGCTAGAAAAACAATTAAATGAAAAAGAAATAATTTTTGAAGGAGAAAAAAAATGAAGTCGCAATTTAATTTATTCATTGCATTTATTATTGTCTTTGCAAGTTATGGTCTATTAGTTCTAAAACAAAAGAAAATGCCTCCAAAAAGTCTAAAAGAACGAGATATTTTTTTACTTCTTAGACTTTTATTTCTAACCTTCTCTTTTGTACTTGCTATATGCCTTTTTAGCAAATTTCCAGATATAAAATATTTAAGTAAAAAAAACTACATAATTTATGATGAAAATAAGAATGTTTATTTTGTAGATAAGTTTTCTATTAATAACGACAATAGTTTGAATTTTTTAGCAGAAAAAAGAATGTTAAAAATTCAAAAAATAAAAATTCCTGAATTAGAAACAAATGTAGAAATTTTTAATAAAAAAGAAGAAATAAAAAACATTAATGATGTGGTAGAAATAAAAAATTTGAAAGTAAAAGAAATTTATAATAGAGCAACAAAGTCTAAAATATCATTAAAATACCATACTCCAAATTTTTTAGAAACAAAAAAAATGAAATATGAAAATAATTAAAATTATATGTAAAATAGTATATTTTCTCAAAAAACTTTATTTCTATTTTAGAAAGAAAGCTTTAAAAAAAATACGACATTCTTATAAACAAAAAAAAGCAATACAAGTTTATGAAAAACTACAAGAAATAAAAAATTTTCCACAAGTTATTTCATACCTTAGAAAAATTGACCCATTTGTTTTTGAAGAATTAATTTTATACGCATTTGAACAAAATGGATATAAAGTTTACAGAAATAAAAGATATACTGGCGATGGTGGTATAGATGGAAAAGTAAAGTTCTATGGTAAAATTTGTTATATTCAGGCAAAAAGATATACAGGACACATTAATTCTGAACATGTAAAAAATTTTGCCCTACTTTGTAAACGGAAGCGAGTAAATGGCTTTTTTATTCATACAGGAAAAACAGGAGAAGAATCGAAAAAATTCGTAAAAGAGTATAAAAATATAAGAATTATAAGTGGCGAAAAACTGATGGAATTATTTATTGAATAAATTATTTACAAATATAGTTCTTTATTTAATAAAATATACTTTATCATCTTCTAAAATAACAAAACTGGGATTATGAAAGTCTTTTGAAGGCGGCGAATTTAGCCATTCTATTTTTTTTCTCTCCCACAATTTTTTTATAAATTCAGATTCTAAATCCTCTTCCTTTTCGATTTTTTCTTCAAAAGCTTTGTACATATTTTTATTCCCAGTTTCTGTACCAATGGAGTAATCATCAATTTTCCAATTATTAGCTTTTGCAATACGAAGAGCCATTTTCATATCATCTATTCGATATTTTTTCCCAGACTTGTATGCAAAATTATCACGCCAACAAATGTGTGAATAAAATTTAACTTCTGTGGCATTTTTTTTATCTACGCTTACGTAATCGCCATCATATAAATCCCTAAGATAATAGCCAAATTTGTCATAATATCCTTCAGGAAAATACCAATGTAAATCATTTGAGATTTTGCGACAAATTTCATGGATTTGTTTTTCTTCTTCAGTAGGGTATCTAAAAACGGCTTCATATTTGGGTTCGGGTTCTGGTTCTTTATGCACAGGCTTATAAGAGTTGTTATAAGTTAAATCGTTAGACTCATCATATCCAAAACGTTTTTTTAATATAATTTCGTTAGTGCCAGCACCATAAGTAGACTGAAAACCTTGAACATATTCCCAACCGTTTTTACCAAGACTATTTAATTTGTCTGATAAATCGCTACCATGAAGTCCATTTGAAGAAAGTACATAATATTCATAATTTACTGCCATAATAACTCCTAAAAAATACTGCCATAAAAAAATGAATAAATCCTAAGCAAGACTAAAATCTGGATGGTCTCTAAAAAACTCCTCTTCAGTAGCATAATGTTTAAGCTCTTTATTTTCCTGTTGTCTAGCAGTACCAATATCATTAGTGGTAGGTAAAGACGGACGGCGGAAAATAATTTCGTTAGTACCAGCACCATAAGTAGACTGAAACCCTTGAACATATTCCCAACCGTTTTTACCAAGACTATTTAATTTGTTTGATAAATCGCTACCATGAAGTCCATTAGAAGAAAGAACGTAATATTCATAATTTACTGCCATAATAATACTCCTTAAACTAATATCTAATTAGTTAAACAAATTTTACTATATAGAGTTTAACTCTGTCAACAAAAAAAGTTATCTTTCTGGTTCAAAATCTTTATCTATAGGGGGAAGCCCTTTTGCTCTTTTTTTGTTTATTCGTTTTTCTACTTTTTGTCTAATTTCAACAAAAGTAGAAAGCGGAATTCGGTAAATATTTTTGTCTTTATTTTGTAAAATAACAACATTAAGTTCTTTGTTGGCGGCTTTAACTGTACAATCCTGAAGAGGAAGGTATTTAGGTTCACGTTTTAAAGGATTTTCAGCTTCTGGGAATCGTTCTACTTTAATACCCTTAAAAGGAACTGTATCACCAACCTTTACATCAATTCTTTCGTCAATTTTACTACCAATAGGAATATCAGGTTCTATACTAGCAGGATTTATTAAAGAACCTTCCCCTGCGTGTTCATTTACACCTATTCCACGAGTATTTAATTTTGCTTCTAATTCACTTACTGTTTTAGCATCGCCAGCTTTTAATGGCATTTCAGGGGCAGGAGCTCTTCCAAACTCTGGATTTTTGCTTCGTTCTTGAGCAAGTTCTTTGTAGTAATTAAGCATACGTTGCATAAAAGTTTTACCAGTTTTATCTTTGTATTCAATTTCCATAGAATGAAGTTTTTCTTTTTGTGATGGTGGCATATCGTCGTAGATATATTTTGCAACTTCTATAGCCTCGTTTTCATTAAAGGCTTGTTTGTTGCAAAGAACCTTAAAATTATGCCAAAACTGAACAGCAGTATTCTGTCTAATATCGTTCTGACCTGCCCCAACATCTTCGTAATACTTGTAGTAATCTTCTACTCGTTGTTGTAAAGTTCTATCTTGTTTTAAAGATTCAACCATTGTTTTATTTCTTTCTACAAGGTTTTTGTAAGTAGTTTCATCAATTTCATAATATTCTACATCACCATTTTGTTTTGTACGCATAACTCTAACGGCTCCGTGTTCAGGAACTTTACAGTCAAATCTCCAGTTTTCAAATTCTTGTTTTCTAAGAATGCCATTCTTTGAAATAGTAAGTCCAAAACGTGGAATTTTCATTCCCTGAATATATGCAGATTCTGGTGTTTCGGTAAATTTACTAAGATTTTCAATATCAATACCTCTGTAAAGGTTTCTGTATTCTTCTGGAACTGTAGCAGGATTAAAAAGAGTTAGATTTTTTGAATTTTCAGGCTCTTTAATTTTGGTTCCAGTGTATTGTTCATAAGAATTTAAATTTTGTTGAATTCTTTTTATACCTTGTTTTTCAATGATTTTAGGGTGAGGAATAAAAGGAGAGGCATTAAGAAGAAGGTTATAATTTTCATCCAATAAAGCCTTTCGTTTTCTTTCTATAATTTTTTCTTGGTCAGTTGAAGGGTTAAAAAGCTCTCCTGTAGGCTGACCATTTACAGAAACTTCTAGCATGCCAACATCAGTAGCTGAAGGTAAAATATCAAAAGTTTTAAAATTATAGTTTTGCTTATAAAATTTTTCATATTCTTCTGGAGTTTTGCATTGAGAAGCAAAGTATAAAAATTCAGAAACAGTAAGAGGTACAATTTGATTATCGTTCAACTTTGGCGGAGTATTTTCTTTGACAGATTTTGAATTTTGCTGTAAATTTGAATCAAGGGGTTTGACGTATTCAGACTCCCTTGTCGGGTTGACCGTCACCAACTGTTTGCCAGTTGTACGCTCAACCGAAAGCCTGACCTTTGCAGCTGCATATAAAAGCTGGTCAGGCTTTTTTATTTTATTTATAAAATTATTTATATCCCGTTCATGTGTTGAAATTGAAATATTTTCATTATCAATGGAAACTACAACGGACTGAATTCCGTGAACTTTATCATTTATTAAAAATGATTTTGCATAAAGATGAGATTTTTCTTCTTCACCAAAAACATTTTTCCTTTTTTCATCAATTATTACATCTGGATTTGACAATGTGTCGTGCGTTGCTTTTAAAATAAATTCTCGTTGCTTTGCTTCAAGTTTTTCAAACTGATGCTCTCCCATTTTTACACTTTCAATCGGAGTTTCAATTTTTGAATACGGAAACAATTTATTGTAGTTATCTCTTGTAAAGTCAACTTTTTCAAGAGGAACCGCAACTTCTTGTAAAGCACTTTTTAAAGCGGAATGTAATTCTGTTTCAGAAAGTTCTTCCGTTTTGTTAGAAGTATGCTGCTCAGTTACAGGTTCTTCATAATGTTCATTTTGCTTTGCTCTATTTTGTTTTTCTTCTGGTGTAAGCATATAGTCTGGAACAAGATAACCTGCTTTTTCATAATCTTCTCTAGTTAAAGGTTTTGCACTATATTGTATTTTTTCATTTGAAGAGGCTTTAGGAGTTTGAGGAATCTTGTTTTCTGAAAATTCGTGTAATGTAGTGTCTATATCATTTGACACGCTAGAGATAAAATTTTCTTTTTCCTTTTTTTGTTCGGAACTACTTTGCATCCAACCGGACTTTTCTGCACTTTCTGTACTAATTCTTTCTGGGTTAGAAGCAATGTATTTTTTTAGTTCATTAATATTATTTATTTTAACATAGTCTTTTCCATTTTTAAGAAGAGGCTCTTCACCTTTTGTAATTTTAGAAGCAAGGTCTGAAACAATGAATACAGAATTTGTGTAATCTGCATCTGGCAAATTGTTTGCGAAGGTTCCGCGGTTAGGTTTTAAGCCAATTTGTTTTAAAATCATGTTTGTTGCAACATAAATTTCACCGTTATCAGAAAGATAGTCATCACCTATGTCTTTTATTTCTTTCATATATCTGTAGTACATTTTTGGGTTTTCATCAAAATTGAAATATTCAGAAATATGTTTAAAAGCGTCGTTTCTGCGTTTATCACGCGGAGTCATATAGGTTCTTTTATAGATAGTAGAAATCTGTTCAAGAGTTGAATAAAGAATAGTCATTCGAGACATATAATTTTCATCTTTTTGAGTATTCGTATTTAAAAGTAAATCATTATATTCATTTCCAATATTTTCATTAGTGCGGTTTATAAGTTCGTACAAAGAAATATTATCTGCAGGAATTTTTGTGTGGTCTATTGCAATCCAAAAGTCTATAAGAAGGTCTTTTAATTTAGGGTCTGAAATAATTTTTTGCCAGTCTGCAAGTTCTGTTTCGTCAAAATTATTTTCTGCAATAAAAGCTTTAAGTTTTTCAAATGCTTCTTCATCTGATATGTTTATTAGATGAATAGAATTGTTTTCTTTTGTAGCTTCTGTTTTTTGTTCTTGTTCTTGAGTTTTAATTGTGTTTTCCATAGTTTGCTCCTCTTGTAAAGTTTTATTATTAATAAGATTATCTAATGCAGAAACAGAATTGGTTAATGTTTCTTCATATTGTTCTTCTTTTTTGTCTTCTGTTTTTGATATGGTATTTTTGCTAATAAGCTCGCTTAATTCTTTTCCAATAATTTTATTTTTATCTATATCATGTAACAGTTGAAAACCGTTTTTATCTTTTTCTAAATATAGTTTTCCTGCCATGACAGATTTTACAGCGTTCTTTGTGGGTTTGAGTTCCTTATCAAGATATAAAGTTTGTGGACATTGACAAATACGCAGAAGTCGTTTATCATAATTTAAGAGGGATTGCTCAGACTTCCCCCGACTCATCAGTTGGGAAAGGTTGTCTAAGAGTAATCCTTTTTCAATTTGTGAAAGTCTCTGGTCATAATAATAATTTCCGTCTTTATCAACTCCAATGGCAGATTTACATGTATAATCCACTCCGTCAATTTTTAGTGCAGAAACAAAGTATTTATATTTTTCAATATTTGGATGTTTTGTTTTGTCTTCATTTGCTTCTTCTGCTATATATATGCCCTGTTTAATTATATCTGGGATATACTGTATTGCTTCAAGGTGTCCTGACATTGCCATGTGATGATTTTTAATTTCATCAATATTTCCCATACTTAATACCACATCAATATCAAGATCATCATTATGGTATATTCCTTTGACTGAACGTCCAATGTCTTTAGCAAAAATTCTAAGAACCTTATTATCTTTATCATTTCTAAAGTTATTTACTTCTTCAGTAATATCCTTTCCCTTAATTATAACTTTACCATTCTTTACAATTGTTGGAGCTTCAGAAAGTTTTTGTAATCTTGAAGCCTTTTCCCAGTCGCCAAATTTTGAAATGAATTCTTCAGAATGAATATATTTTTCAAAATCTTCTTGAGAAAGGTCTGAAACATTTTGACTTATTTCCGATTCTCTTAAATATTTTTTGTTTTCAACTAAATCTATAAAATCTTGCTTTGCTTTATCGAAGTTGTTATTCTTTGTTCCTGCAATTTTCACAGCCAAAGCCTGTTCATCAAAATCAATATTGTATTCTTTATATTTATCTAATGCAGAAACAGAATTGGTTAATGTTTCTTCATATTTGTTAGAGGCAATATTTTCGAGGTTATTTTGATTCAAAGTGTCCTCAAGTTTTTTTGTAAGCATCTCAATCTGTTTTTTAGCTGCGTCAAGTTCTTTGCGGAGTTCTTCTTCGGCTTGAGAAACAGAGTTAATATTTTGTTGTGGCTCATCTGTCGTAACATTATTTGATTTTTCCAGAGATTGTGATATATTATTAGATAGAGAAGCATAAGTAGCTCCCACTTGAGCGTATATTTCGAGAAACTCAGGTGCGTATCCATATTGGGCGTTCACCGACTTTATGGCGTCTCGTGCTTCTTGTTTTGTATCATCGAAATCAAATCCAGAAACAATATACCTTCCGTTTTTATCTTTTCCTATACAAGTTTTTATTCCGTCCTTATAAATAGCATATCTTCCATTTGTTTCTTTTGTGGCTGGTGCTTCAGGTATATTTTGCAATGCTAAAAAAAGAATAGCCGAAGTTTCTTTTTGGGCATCTTCTTTTGACATTCCATCATGTTGAATAAGTTTGTCCATTCTTCGCTTTATAATATGACTTAAACCATCCTTATCAGGGTTTCCAAATTTTATGCGTATGTCGCCGAGTGTTTTATTGTTTTGAAAGAAAATCTCCCCCTCTGTAAGAACTGAACTAACGTTTTGCATTAAATCAATATCTTTTTCCTTGTTAAATTTCAGGGGACGGTTCTGTTGGATGATTTTATGAATTGTTTCATTATTGTAAAATTCCTGAAGCTCGTTTCTGAAATGCTCATCAATCTTGCCTTCATTAAGATTTATAATTCCGTTTTCAACTGGCATAAAGAATTTTCCACGCTCAATACAATAAAACAAATCTACATTGTCTTTTCCAACGTTTTTCTTAAAATCGGAAAGTGAATATTTTTCACCATTTTTTGGTTTTTCAATAATAGAATTTTCCCAAATTTCGCCAGGACTACGAGTGTTTATCAGTTCCAATTCTTCATTAGTTAGTTTACGTACTGGAATGTATGTAAGCCCATCGTATTCAAAAATTTCTCCTTCAAATTTTTTTGCGGCATCAATAAAAATATCTGATACATTTTGACTTATTTCCGATTCTCTTAAATATTTTTTGTTTTCCTTATATAATTGATTTGTGTTTTTAACAAAAAGATTTTGCATATCTTTATAAAAGCGACTTTCTTTTTGTTTTTTTACGAACATTGAATTTGATTCCTTTATTGACTTTGATTGAATCAGTGAATTTAAATTTTCAAGTGAAGTTACAGCGTTAAAATAACGCTGGTTGCGATTTTCGATGTCTTTTTTAGTTTCAAGAATGCTTATTTCACCACGAAATAACAAACTTGGAAGTAATTCATTGACAGCAAATGTATCTTGTGATAAATTTATATCATCTGATGACGTTGCGGACATTTCTGTCTGGCTTCTGGTCGGGTGTAAGGGCTTGCTGATATTGGCAAGCCTGATTTGTTTTAAATCATATTTAGGAAGTTCAGTAATAAATCCGTTTTTATCAGATTTAAAAGCATAACATACGTAATCTTTTTCTGAGAAAAATAAAAAAGTTCCTTCTTTGTTTTTAGATTTCCTATTATTTGTAAATCTTATGAGTTGTTTTTTTATTTCGTCATGATTTAATTTTTCATTGTTCATTAAAAAGAAAATATCTTTTCCTTGTTCTGTACCAGTTTTTAAGTGATATTTTATATTTCCATTGAAAACTCTTTTGAAATCAGTGAAAACATCAGATTTTAATGAGTCTGCAAAAGACCTCGTTTCTTTGTTTTCACTTCTTGCATATTCATAAGGCAATAAATATGCAGGAATATTCATTTTATCCAGAATTATCAAGCACGGAATTTCATTGTAAAGAACCATTGACTCCTGATACAACAATTTCGATTTTGCAATGTATGTGCTGTGATATTTAAGATATTCTGGCTTATTTTTCAGGTCGTCTGCGAGTTTTTCAAGTTTTACAGGATTATCTTTAAGTTCTTTATAAGATTTATCTGTGAAAATTTCAGGATTCATGTTTCGTTTTTCAACAGGCAAATCAAGAAGCGTGATAATTTCCTCATCGGTTATTTCAGTTTTTCCGGCGAGCATTTCTAAGCGACTTTTGCGAGGTTTTTTATTGTTTTGTTTTTCAATCGGCTGTGTAAGATTTTCTTTAAGAAAAGTTTTATTTAAATCATTTGCCGAAAATAATCTAAAATTTTTGGATTTATAAGAACTATCTCTATTAAAAATATTCTTTATTAATTCTTTATTAGTAGGAAGAATATCAAAAGCAATTTTATATTTTGCATTTAACGAATTTGCACTTTGTAATTGTTCAAAATCTGTTGGAAACATAACAAGTTTTGTTGCACCATATTCAAGGCCAATAGTTTTAAGTTTTTGCACTAATTTTTTTTCATTTAAGTATTCATATTTATTAAAAAAATGAACAGATTCAACAAGATTATTTTCTCTTAAAAAAACGCAAGTTGTAAAATCTTTAAAATTCCATTGTTTTCCAGCATCTAGTTTTTGCACAAGAGTTAATAAAAAGTTTGCATCTGAATCCGAAATTATGTAATTTTCAATATTTTGGTT
>CAZJOU010000064.1:0-4175 GCA_964547685.1 uncultured Treponema sp.
TAAAAAAACTGTAAAATCCAAAACTATGGTTACTTATCTTGCAAAAATTGGCGAGCTTATGCTTAAAGGCTCAAATTTAAAATCTTTTGAAAAACTTCTTTATTCAAATACAAAACTTTACCTTAAAGGCTTAAATGCAAAAATCATTTGCCACGCAGGTCGGCTTTATGTTGAATGTGAAGAAAATGATTGTGAAAAAGTGGAAGACGCATTAAATCATCTTTTAGGAATTACTGGTTGGGCAAAAACGCTAACATGCGAAAACGACATTAATCAAATAAAAAAATTCGTTCGTCAAATTGCAGAAGAAGAAAAAAAACAAAATCCTAAAATAAAAACTTTTAAAATTGATTCTAGGCGTGGCGACAAAAAATTTCCGCTAACTTCTTTTGAAATTAATTGCGAATGTGGAGCCGCAGTTTGCGATGACGATTTTTTACAAGTAGACGTTCATAATCCAGATATAAAAATTTTTGTAGAAGTTCGCGAAAAAACTTTTATTTATAGCGACGCAAAAAAAGCAAATCGTGGACTTCCGGCTGGTTGTAGCGGGCTTGGACTTTTGCTACTTTCTGGCGGAATAGATTCCCCAGTTGCTGGCTACCGAATGATGCGACGCGGAATGAAAATTGAATGCGTTTATTTTCATTCGTATCCCTACACTTCTATAGAAGCTCAAAAAAAAGTAGAAGAACTTGCCGCAATTCTTTCTAAATTTGGCTTAAAAACTTATTTGAACATAGTTCCTTTTACAGAAGTTCAAATGAAAATAAAACAAAAAGCGCCAGAAGAATGGTCAACGTTAATGCTTCGCGTTTGTATGATGAAAGTTAGTAATATGCTTGCGGAACGCATACAAGCGGACTGCATTGTTACAGGCGAAAGTCTTGGTCAAGTTGCAAGCCAAACAATAGAAAATATGAATGTAACAGAACATTTTGCAAATTTTCCACTTTTGCGTCCACTTGTTGGAATGGACAAAGAAGAAATTACGCAAACGGCAGAATTTATTGGAACTTTTAATACTTCTATTTTGCCTTACGAAGATTGTTGCGTTTTGTTTAGCCCAAAACATCCAGTTTTGCGCGGAAGAATAGAAGACGCAGAGCGCATTTTTAAGGAATTAGAAGTTGAAGATTTAATTAAAGAATCTTTTGAAAAGCGAGAAATTAAACGTTTCGAACTGGGGAAAGAAGTATCTTTGCAACTTTAGAAGAATCTGAATCTAAGCGGATTTCGTCAAAATTCTTTTTCATTTTTGAATCAAAATTTTTGTCGCTTAAAATTTCGTTTATTTTTTCGTAAATTTTCTTTGATTTTTGAATAAAATATCCAACGTGATTATTTACCGCAAAACGCATATTGCCAAGTTCTTGATTATGAATGTAGCGACAAATAATTACAGGTTTTCTACAAGAAAGGACTTCCATTAAAGTTGCAGGTCCGGCTTTTATAACAGCGCAATCGCAAATTTTTACAAGTTCGTCAAGATAGTCTACAAATCCGTAAACGTGCAAATCTAGTCTTGGATGCGCTAAACGCAAAATGTTCATATTTTTTTGGCTAACTTTATTTCTTCCGCAAATAATGGCAATGGCAAAGTCCGGATGTCGCAAAATACATTGATTTATTATTTCGGTTGCGCCAGGAAGTCCTTCGCCACCACCAATAAGAAGAACAATTTTCTTTTTTGGGTCAAATCCGTGTTTTATTTTTAAAGTTTGAATTTCTTCTGGTTCTAACTTTATTGTATATTTTGGATTCATTAAAAAAGGAATTACTTTTATATTTTCTGGTGGAATTCCACATTCTTTTACGCCTGTTCTTTTGGCTTCTTCGGAATAAACCATATATTGCAGATTTTTTTCGTAAAACCAACATTTAGGCACGGTAAAAGGGTCTGTTACAATAACGTGAAAATTTATGTTCCAAGGAATATTTTTTAAAACGTCTTTTACAAATGGAGTTACGCCAAAGTGGAACGAAACAATATCTGTAGGTTTTTCTTTTAAGATTAATTTTCTAAGATAATGTCGCGCTTCTGGGCCAATAATATAATTTAAAAGCGACTGAAGCCAATGATGTTGACCTAAATCGTAAATTAGCGGAAAAAGTCCTCGAAAAATATTTAAAGAATAATTGTAGCCTTTTTCGAAAATTAAATGTCCAATTCCGTGCCTAGAATAACCAATTCGCATTTGAATTTCTACTGAAGGATCAAGTTTTTTCATTGATTCAGCAAGAACTTTTGCAGCGGATTTATGACCAGCGCCTGTATTTAAGTATAAAAATAAAAATTTTCTCTTCGACATTTTAAAAAGTTATTTTTACTCCTGCTCTAAAATAATGATTATATGAATCGTGAAGATAATCTTTCCATGAAGATTTTAAATCATCAAATTTTTGTTTAGCCTCTTTTTTTTCGTCATCAGTAGCAGTTTCGCTATTTATAACATCTAAATAAGAAGAATATCCTGTATAAGGTCCCGAATAAATTGGTTCATCAACTCCGTCGTTTTGTATAAATTCAAAAGTATAACCTAAAGAAAACGAAACTTTAGATGATTTTTTAGAAAAAATTGTATATTCAACATCAAGTCCGGCTTGAATAAAATACATTAAATCATCTTGCGTAAGAAAATTAGTTTGATCTTTTATAGAATCAAAACCATTTGAATTTTGTCCTAAACTAGAATATGTATATTCTGTTCCATTAAGATCACAAATTTCATCATAATCCAAATCTTCGTAAATATTTCCGTGTCGTGCATACAAAGTTGTAGTCGTAATTTTTAAGTTTTTAAAAGGCTTAAAATTAATTTTAACCGTAACTCTGTCGGAATTTGGCAAAAGATTAGAACCAATAGAAGAGCCAAAATTTGAATAATCGCGGTAATTATATTCATTATTAAACGAATCGTAATAAGAATAAACGTCTGGCGTAACCATTGTATAATCAACAGACACAAGGCTTACAATAGAATCTAAAGGCGAATATACAAGTCCAGTTTTAAATGCTGCACGAATAGCTGCGTCGTTCCACTTTAGTTTTATAAAATTCTTTGGTTTTAAGTCGTTTAGAAAAAATTCTGTATTCCAAGCAAAACATTTATTTGGTTTAACTTCTACTTTTGCACCAGCATAAACAGTTTCTGACCTTCCATCTGCAAGCGAAACTATTGCCCACGGAATTGGAGTTAAATATGCTGCTTGAAAATTATTTCCAAAAACTGCGCCTTCAAAATAACTTAAATTTAACTTTCCGCTAAGTAAAGGAAAATTTGTTGAATGAAAAGCAAAAAATTTAGAAAATGAATAATCATCTTTTTCATTTACGTCTTTATTCATTGCGCCAACTAAACCAAAAATTTGCGCATACTGAAAATATTTTCCTTCGTAATTAAACGAACCATGCAAAATTTGATTTCCTTGTGGCGAAAGAATTATATCATCATCGGGGAAAAGACTGTAACCAAGCGGACTAAAGCCAACAGAACCGTAAAGTGTAGAATTTCCAAAAGTTACGTTTCCGTTTAAATCTAAAAGAAGATTTATGTTTTCTACCTCAAAGATAAAAGGTTCAATAACATCTAAAGTAGAACTGTGCATAAATTTTGGAAGAACTTCCGCAGAAGTTGCATAGTCGCCTTGACCACGAAGTCCAACTAAAAATCCAGAACCAATGTAATTTCCAAATGAATAGTCGCCAGAAATTTCTGGTTCAGCAGAAATTTGATATGAAAAATCAAAATTTTCTGCATTATTATTATCTACGTCGTTTAAAGAATAAAGTCGCATAAAAGCCGCAGATGAAACAGAAGCGTGCCATTGTTTTTCAAAGTAAGATTTATAATATTGTTCCGCTTTGCTTTTTTCAGAAGGCTCGCCTTTTTCAATTACTTTAGAAAGAATTTCTTTTATAATATTAACCGGATAAGGTTTTACTTGCGGAAGATGTTCAACATAACCTTTTAAATACCAACCGACTGCATCTGAATAAAATTCTTCCCGCGGATTTACGCTAATTTGAGCGAAAATTGTTTCGGCAATAAAAAAAAGTATAGCAAAAATTAGAATGTTTTTTTTCATTAAAAATTCCAATGCAAAATATTTTGTTTCTATTTTACTTATTTATTGAATGATTTACAAGATAAGTGATATTCTATAAATATATA
>CAZJOU010000064.1:4275-10120 GCA_964547685.1 uncultured Treponema sp.
ATTTTACTTATTTATTGAATGATTTACAAGATAAGTGATATTCTATAAATATATAGATTTTGGAAAAAGTGAATTTCCCGCAGATTCACGAAACAAAGTTTCGTCAGCGGATTTACACAGATTTAGGAAATTAAATTTGTGCAAATCGATAAAAAAAACAGCGGTTCGCGCTATTTACGAACCGCCGTTTTTAGGTGATTGAGCCTGTCGTTCGCTTGCGCACGAAACGTAGCGGAGTAATCACGCTCAAAGCCTACTATTTATTATCGCTTTAATGTAAGAACTGTTTCCAAAAGCGTATCTGCTGTTTGGATTGTTTTTGCATTAGACTGGAAACCTCGCTGCGTAACAATCATATCTGTCATTTGTTCAGAAAGATCAACGTTAGACATTTCCAAAGCGCCAGCTAAAAGCGAACCTTTACCAGCAACTCCAGATTCGCCAATATTTGCTTGTCCAGAGTTATTTGTTTCTGAATAAGTGTTATCTCCAGATTTTTCAAGACCACGGTCGTTAGCAAAAGTTGCAAGCGCAATTTGACCAATTACGCGATTTGTTCCGTTAGAATAAACGCCAGTAATTGTTCCCGTAGAATCAATCTTAAAGTTATCAAGGTAACCAAGTGTATAACCGTCTTGACTGTACGCTTTTGTTGTAGATTTAGAAGCAGACTGAGTAATTGTATTTCGCATACTTCCGATTGTTCCAAGATTGATATTAAATGTCTGGCGGTAAGGATTTCCGTTTTCGTCTGCATTTGATTCTGGAACTGTAAACGAAGTTTGAAGAACAATTTCTCCTTCTGGATTAGAAAGATTTCCTGCAGAATCTTCTACGCTTGCAAGTTGACCGTAATTATCAAAGTTTACAATAAATGTATTTTGAACGCCATCTGTCGTTCCTAAACCAATTCTTGTTTGCGTAAAATCAGCATTATCCTGGTCAACATTTACAGTTGCTTGCCAAGAATTTGGAACTCCTGGAACTTTTGTAAAAGACACAGAAAGTAAATGTTCATTTCCAAAACTATCATAAATCTTTTGTTCTGTTCCCCAAGTTCCTTTTGCAATGTCGCTTTCGCTTGCTCCATCAAGAATTTCTGGCGTATTTTTGTTCAAGTTGCACGCAAAAAGAACGTTTGCTGTTTCTTTTGCAGGGTCTTTTGAACCAACTGGAATTACTAAATCTGTTGGAGTTGCCGCTGTTTGAACAATTTGTTCGCCATTTAAGTCGCGAGCCATCCACCCTTGAACACGCTGACCATTTGCAGGATTTACCAAAGTTCCGTCTCTATCCAAGCCAAACTGACCGTTTCTTGTGTAGTAACTTTCTTCACCATCTTTTAAGATAAAAAATCCGTTTCCTTGAATTGCAACATCTGTAGAAACTCCAGTTGATTGAAGATTTCCTTGTGTAAAAACCTGTTCAATTGTTGCAACTGTCATTCCAAGACCAACATCTTTTGGGTTTACACCGCCAAGTTCTTCAGTTGGTTTTGCCGCACCTGCAACTTGCTGGCTAATCATATCCTGAAAGTTAACACGACCACGTTTAAAACCAGTTGTATTAACGTTAGAAATGTTGTTGCCAATTACGTCCATTCGTGTCTGATGATTCTGCAAACCTAAAACACCAGAATAAAGTGATCTCATCATAATCTATGTTCTCCTCGCCAACTAATAACTTTTTAATTGTAAATGGCTTTAATTTTTGCCATATCGTAGTACATTCCGTTTACCATTACCTGCGGATTAGCTCCAAAAGATGTTGCTTCTACTACACCCTGCGCAGTTGTATCACCAATATCTAATTCAACTGTTTTTCCCAAAGTAGAAGCTGCTTGCGTAGAATTAATCATGCTTGCCATCTTATTGAACGATTCATTCATATTCGTCATTTGTTCCAACGATGAAAATTGAGCCATCTGGGAAATAAACTGAGTATCTTCCATAGGGCTAGTCGGATCCTGATTTGTAAGTTGAGTAATCAGAAGCTTTAAAAAATCATCTTTACCCAACTGCTGAGTCGTTTTACGACCATTTACTGTGTTAGTTTTGTTGAAATTATTTACTTCGTTATCAACAGCAAACTTTTCACTACTTGTCATGGTTGTGTTCAAATTTGTCAGTTCCATATCAGTACCTCGCCTAAAGGTCAGAATATTTTTCTAACCAGTTATTTTATAATCGGAATTTAAGCAACAATGTTTACAGAATTTCGCAAACTTTTTGAAATAATTTCTTCTTCAGAAAAGTTCGAATCTAAAAAGTTGCTATCTTCTTCTACTTCGCCAAAAGTTTTTAAGAAAGCAAATCTTTGTGCAGCATTTTGATTTTCTTGTGCAAAATTACTTCCGTTTCCGCTAGAAGATTGATTTGCTAAAGAAAGTTCAAGTCCGCTAGCATTAAATCCGCTTTGACTAAACGCTTGTTTTAAGCTTTCTGCGCTTTCCTTAAACGCATTAAACGCTTCTTGGCTAGAAACAACAATTCGTCCAGAAATATTTTTGTCGTTAAGATTTAAGTCTATTTTTACGTTTCCTAAACTTTCTGGATGCAAAATTAATTTTATTTGCCCAACATTGTTATCTTTTAAAACAATTGTTCCCGCTTTTACAATTTCGCTAGCATTTTGCTGAATTTGATTTTGCAACATTGCTTGAAAATTAGAACCGTTCGAACTTGCCGCTTGGTCTGTAGAAGAAGTTAAATTTTGCTGAACATTTGCCTGAACGTCCATAGTAATTTCTGCGGAATTTTTTCCATCGTAGCGAATTTCAGAAATTTTCAATGTTGATTTTTCATCTTTTTTTAATTCAACATTTTTAGTTTCGTCAGAATTTTCTGTTCTAAAATCTTTTACAAGAATTTTTTTGTCTTTATCTAGCGAAAAAGTTTTTGCAGATTTTAATTCCAAAGATTCTGTTTCATCGTTTTCAGAAATTTCGTCAAAATCAATGTCCGAAAAACTTAAGTCAGAATTTTCGTTAGAAACTTTTAAATTTTCAGAAGAAAGAACAAAAGCGTTTTCCGAAATATCTTCTGGAATATTTTGTAAATTTAATTCTGATTTTTCGTCTTCGCTTTTTTTGTTTTTTATTTCCTTAAAATTATCGTTTTTCGATTTTTTTTCGGTGATTTTAAACTTTTCAGAAACATTTTTTGATTCTTTAGAATTATTAGAAATATTCTGAACTTTTTTTTCTGTTTTTTCCGAAAAATCAACATTTTTTGCAGTTTTTTTTGCTGATTTTTCTTTTACATCAACTTTTTTTTCGCTTTTTTCAAGAAAATCATTTTTTTGCTTTTCTAAATTTTCTTTTTTTTCGGATTTTTCTTCCGACAAAGCAATTTGTTCATTTTTTTCTAACTCGCTAGAAGTCGCTTTACTAGAATCATCTTTTTTTACAGCAGAAGATTCCGCAGGCTTTTCGTAAGTTTTTTTTGCTTCTTGAACAAAATCGCTAAAAGACATTTTTTTAGAAGATTGCAAAGAAAATGAATTTTTTGCGCTAAATGAATCAAGTTGAGGAGTAAATGTTTGTAGATTTGAAAAATCAGACTGGCTTTTTAAAAGCACTTGCTGCATAGCAATTCCTCCTTAAAAACAAGAACGAACTGCTATTTGCAAGCTACTTTAACGAATCGGGTTTACTTAGCATTTTTCGCTGTATTTCTGCGGCTCGTTCCGCAGGCATTAGCGAAAGCCAGTACGAACCCATAGAAGAAGTTCCGTTACGAGCGGCAATTTCTTCTACTTTGCGCAAAACATCAATTACAGTTTGATCGTCCATTGCAACAAGAATATTTACAGCCGCTTCTGGACGCATTCCGTTAAGATTTGCAGCAATTTGTTCTATGTTTACATTTTTATCATCGTACTGTTTTACCGTTTGGTTAAATGTTTTTTCTCTTTCTTCCTGAGATTTTTCGCGATTTGTAAGTTCAGACGCAATTTGTTCGTTTAATTGTTCTTTTTGCACAATTTCGTTTTCGCGCTTATCAAGTTCTTCTGTGCGAAGTTCTATTGCTTCGCGTTGTTTATTAATTCTATCTTGATCTAAGTCTGCAACAATAGGATTAGAAGAAGTTGCAGTAACAGAAGTTTGCGGAGTTTTGCCTAAAACTTTATATAATGGCGAAAAAACAGATTTTACATGCACAACTCCAAGATAGTCAAACCATAAAAGTCCGCCAAGTGCCATAATAATAATAAGCATAATAAGAACTATTGATTTTCCAACCGCTTTCACTTTTTACCTCTTTTAGTAAGTTTCGCGAAAAAATTAGTTTTATTCAATAAGTCCTGCAATTGCAGTTCCAATTGTAATATCGTTATCTAAGCAAACAATGTGCCAAGAAAGACCTTTTTGCCGCGTAAGAACTTCGTCTAAATACCCTTGAACTCGACTAGAAATTTTATATGTAAGCCAAAAAGTTGAACCGTCGCAATTTATACAAACAGGTTTAGAAGCATTTTTGCCTTCTCCAGATTGAACAACTGCTGCTGTAAGAATTGCCGCAGCACAACGAGCGGAACGTTCGCAAAGAGAATCAAAAAGTTCATATAAAATATCGTAATCTTCTTGTGTTGCGTTATTTTCGTTTACAAAACTTGCAAAATAGTTTTCTGTATTATACGGAGCGTGCAAAAATTCGTTCATCTGAATTGTTGTAAAAGATTCCAAACGTAAAATTGCCGCTGTAAGACTTGCAGAAAAAAGTTCTTCTTTTGCGGCTGTTTTTATCATTTCTAAGGCAACAAAACCAAGATATGCGCCAGCACATTGTTTTTCCATATAAAAAGTGCCAGGTTTTTGCGATTTTTCGTCGTAGGCTTTGTCAAAGTCAGAAAGAATAACGTTTTTAATTTTTCCAGCTTCGCAAACAATGATTTGCTTAGAAAAATCTTTTTTAGAAGGAATTGCAGGTTGAATATAAGCGGCGTTCATTCCAGTTCCTAAAATAAAACCAATGTAAGAAGAATAAGGATAACCTTTTGCAGCGGCTTTTCCCGCTAGAAGAGCGGCTACTGTGTCGTTTAGTAAAGTTATGCGCTTAATTTCTTTCCAACCATGTTCATAAAGTGCTTCTTTTAAGCATTTTCCTATTGCAGAGCCAATTACTTCTGGAGCTTTTACTTCTTTTGAAAAACCTAAAAGGATTCCGTCGCCATCTTTTGTAATTTGCATTGGATAAGAAAAACAAAAACCTATTGTATCTGCTTTGTTTTTTAAATGGTCTAGATTTTTTGCAAACTGTTCAAAAAATTCTTTTTTAGAAAGTTCTTTTTCTACTCCTGGCATTTTTGTTTTTTCCATATCAGAAATAGAAGCGTTGCCTTTTTCGTCAAAAGTTACAAGGCTTGAACGAAAATTTGTTCCACCAGCGTCTATTACAATTACGCTTTTATTTACAACAGGTTTTTCTGGCGGTAAACACCAAGTTGGAATCATATCTTCATCAGATTTTTTGCCTAAAAGTCCACGGTTCATATCGTCAAGGATTGATTCTGCAACAAAATTAACGTCAATGTGTCGAACAAAATTATGACGAGAAAGGAAAGCGCTAACAACATTATTCATAAAGACCCCTTGGTTATGTTTTGCAAAGTTTTTGTCATTCCCGTGCTTGACACGGGAATCTATAACAAGTAGATTGTCGGGTCAAGCCCGACAATGACATAAAAATTACAAAATGAAACTGTTTTTCCATAATCTATAGATTTCGGGAAAATATTTACGTTCTGTAATTTTTTTGCAAAACAATAAAAAATTGTTAGTGCGTAGCGGAAACCGGCTTTTGCGAACACTTGCAGGGCTGGGCTGCGAAGCAGCCGCTATATA
>CAZJOU010000065.1:0-3286 GCA_964547685.1 uncultured Treponema sp.
TTCAGTTATGGACAGCCTTTTTTATTTGCAAACAAGTTTTCTTTTATTATATTTTAATTATGCCAAAATCAGTTGTAACATTAGCAACAGTAATTTCGCTAAAACCTAGCGGAAAAAACAATTCTTCTGTAACATTTTTAACACAAAGCGAAGGAATTATTTATGCAACTCTTTACGGCGGTCCAAAAAGTAAGTTAAAATCGCTAGTTTCGCCTTGGAACACTGGCAAAGCGTATTTTTCTTTTTCAGATAAATCTGGTTATAAAATTTCTGATTTTGACGTACAAAGTTACAGACTTTCGTTTAGGCAAAATCTTTTAAAATTTTGGTCAGCTTCTCTTGCAGCGGAATTAGCAATAAAAACTAAATGCACAGGAAATTCCAAAAAATGTTGGGCTTTAACAAACGGATTTTTAGACGGTCTTGAACTTTGCAAAACAGACGAACAGTGCGAAAAAGGGCTAATTCGCTTTTTATGGCGTTATCTTGCACTGTTAGGAATTCAACCAGAAACAAAAAAATGTATAAAATGTGGCGAAAACTTTACAAATGGTGCTGTTTATAGCGTAAAAGAAAACGGTTTTTGCTGCCATTTTTGCGCACAAAACAAAAACGCATTAGAAATAAGTCAAAATACAGTTGAATATCTTAGCGCAATTTCTGAACTTTCGCCAAAAGACGCAAGAAATGCAATTCTTTTAGATGAAAGCGTTTCTTCTTTAAAGCAGCTTTTATATTATCTTACCGAAAATGCTTGCGGAACAGAATTAACTTGCCTTAAAACAGGCGCGGGAATACTTTGATAATTAATAATGCATAATTAGTTATTATTTGTTCTTATTGCATCTAAAAAAGAGCGCAAAAAATCTTTCCATTTTGTATTATTATAAAAACTTAAAATTTTTGATTCATTTAAATCATACGAAGAAAATAAATAATATTGAAACTCATCTTCTGTATGAGGAAAATTTAGTCCAATTCCTCCAAAATTATTTTTTAAATTTTCAGAAAATTTATAATTTAAAATAAGTTCATTAAATTCATCTTTTAAATTATTAACAAATGAATATGAAGAAAAAACTTCAGAATTTAAAAATTCCCAAAAATCAATAAATTCAGAATATGCAGAATCTGTTGTCAAAAGCAAGTTTCTAACATCATTAAAAATAGAAAAATCTACTCTTATATTTTCTAAAAGTTCTTCACAAAATAAATTAAAATAATTTATAAAATCTTCAAATTTTTCTGTTTTTAATGCAGCATAAGAAAAATCATATTTTAACTTGCAATAGTAATTATAAAAATTTTCTACTAAAAAATTTGAAAATTCAAAAGCGTTAAAATTCGTGCAATTATACAAATAATTTGCAATGTTTTTATAATCACATCCAATAGCAGGAATTTCACATTCTGAACCAACAACATATTTTGTAATATTTTTTAATTCATAACAAACTTCTAGCATAAGCATATCACAACAGTCGAATTGAATAACGTCTATTGTTTTTTCAGAATTAGTTTCATAACTACGTAAACATTCTGCAAAATCGTAAATGCTCATCGTTTTTGCCGCACCATAACCAGTTGTATAATCTTCTATAAGACCGCGAGCACAACACGATTCGTTAGATTTTTGCAAAATTATTCCATCTGGATAAACACCTCGCCCATGACTCCAAACATTTAAAATTGTATTTTTAGCAGGAAAATATTTATTTACAAGCATAAGAAAATCATAAAGCGTTTTAGGGGCTGTCATATCAAGTTCATCATATTCAAAAACTATGTCATCGTTTGTATTCTTGGGATTTTTCGTTATATAAAACAAGTCTGTTCCAGTTCGATTATCTTCGGATTTATCGTAACCGGGCGAACGGTCAAAAAGAACAATTATATTTACGTTTTTGCTAGAACCAATTTCTTGTAGCGATTTTATGTTTTTTATTCCAAAGCGTTCAAGATTATTGTCCGCAGCCATATAAATTAAGTAATTGACTTCTTTTTCGCTATGAATTTCAAGTTTATCAATTTTTATGTTGCTTTCGCTTTCTGCAATATTTTCAATTCCTGCGCTACACGAAAAATGCAAAAAAATCAAAATAACAAAAGCAAAAATCTTAAAAACATTCAAATATTTCATACATTAACTCGTCTATGTTCGGAGTTTTATCTTTTTTCATATTTGAAGAACTTAAAATTGCAATGCAAATATCTTTGTCGCTGTTGTAAAACAGTAAATTTTCATCGCCTACACTTCTTCCGTAAGAACCAACAAGTTCAAAATCGCCATAAAATAGTTTTCGTATTCCGTATCCATACGCAGTTGATTCAACAGACTTATCTTTAAACTCCGAAACTGAATTTAATATTTCGCTACGAATAGATTTTTCTACACTTCCATTTTTGCTTAAAAGTTCATATCCCCATTTAGAAACATTTTCTGCATTAGTTATAATTCCGCCTGCCGTCCAAGCACATTTTCCCAAAAGTTCAAGTGAATTATGAATAACATCTGTAACATCAATAGGAGTTTCACCATCTCCTGCCAAGTCCATAAAAGTATTTGGATAACAATGTGGATGTGCTACTTTAGAAAGTTCAACCGAATCTTGTGGGTACACACTTGCCGAAAGCGCTAGCGGAACAAAAAAATTGTTTTTTATATATTCATTTGCCTTTATTCCAGTAACATTTTCTAACACCATACCTAAAAGAATGTAATTTGCAGACGAATAAATAAATTCCCCTCTATTTGTAGCAGGCGTTTCGATAAAATTTAAAATAGTTTCTGGGTTCCAATCTTTATTTTTAGAAAATGGATTATTGTAAATAATAGAAGAACTTCCTGTATAATCGCTAATTCCAGAACGGTGCGAAAGTAGTTCTTTTATTGTTGCCGTTTCGTTTACGTAAATTCTATTTGTGTTTTGCACATAATAAGAAAGTGGATCTTCTAGCGAAATTTTTTGTTCATTTGAAAGTTTTATAATAGAAGCCGCCACAAAACTTTTTGTTATGCTATAAATAAAATGCTGTGTAGATATTTCGTTTTGTATGTTTCCAGAAATAGAAGCAAAACCACTAGCACAATTAAAATCAATTTGTTTTTCTTTACTAAAAACCGAAACAGAAAGCGCTGGTTTATAATTCCATTTATTTACATAATTTTTTACAACTTGATTTAATTTTTCTTCTATCGATAATTCTTCTGTATCTTCGCTAAAATCCTCGTTAAAATTGCTACAGGACGCAAAAAGTAAGGCTATGCAAAAAAGCACAGTCGTAA
>CAZJOU010000065.1:3386-9866 GCA_964547685.1 uncultured Treponema sp.
CGTAACGAAATTCCTTCATAACAAGCACAATATTTTGGGCCTGCTAAATAATCTGTGAATAAGCAAACTTCTTTAACATCAGAAGTCCAGCGTATATAATTTTCAATTCTTCTTATCCATGAATATTTTGAACGCGTAAGCCTAACATTTTGAGTATTATCGTTTTTTAAGTCCATATTTATAATTTCGCTTTCTGCAATAGTAAACGTAAAATTAAATTTATTTCCTAATTCAGAACCATTATCAAGGCGCGTTAAAAGAACATACGCTTTATTTGAATCTGTTTTTTCATCGCTTAAATTAGTTTTTGCGTAACAACTATATTCGTATTTATTTTCTATATCATCTTGCGGAATATCTATAGAAGTGTTGCAACTGTCTATACTGCTAACCCAATTATAAAATATTCTTCCACCAGATTGATTTACATCATTAAAACTTAAATAAACACACTGACCATTTAAAATCAATCTAAATTTACCGTCATAATCTTTACTTATTATATCAGTCGCATAATTGTGTAACTTTTTTCCTTGCTCACTTTGCCAGAAAGTCCATGCTGAATAACCCACACATGTTAAATAAGAATCTGCCCCTAACCACTCTGGATAATTTGCAATTTCTTCGCCATAGCCGTCATCTTCAAAATCTGGGCAACCAAAAAACAAAAAAGACAATAAAGATATTATTAGAATCCGAAATACATTTTTTACAATTTTCATTTTAAAACTCCTTCTCTTAAAGATGGGTAACCAAAATATTGGCTCCCATCTAAAACTTTTTTAAACTACCATTTATTTTTTTACAATATTCCAATCACAAAAATGATAAACTGGTCTATAAGTTTCCCAACTTCCATTTGTTTTGTCAGAACAGTCAACTAAATCTAAAATTTTTATAGATGGCCACGAAAAAATCCACCAACCTTTTAATTTATAACCAATTACAGGTCTATAATGGCAACCACCTTTTCCAAAAACTCTTAGACTAATTCCTGGAAGATTATTATTTATAGATTTTTTTGGATAAGAATACGGACTTAAAGAAACTTTGTAGTTACTATATTTTGATATTGCATTTCCAATATTTTTAGGAAGCGTTACAGAACCACCATCTTGTCCGCATAAAGAAACAACGTCAGAAAGTAAACTATCTCCTGTTTTCATAGAACTATAAAGTGCAGATTTTTTTTCCGCTCGACTTAACAAACTCCAAGTAGGTAAATTTTGAATATTATTACACTGCAAATAATCAAGAAAGAAACCTGCTGCAACAGGTCCACACGCTTCATAATTATAAATTTGATATAAATCTTTTTTATTTTTAACCAATGTATTTTTTATTCTATTTTTATCTAATTCAGTCCGCTCAGATTTAGATTTTCCTCTAGTCGCAAAATCTGCAATATGTCCTTTATTTTCTACAGCAGCTTTCCAAAATGCCTCTCCATCTTCTTCGTAAGACTGTATTAAGGCTTGCATTTTTTCATCATCAAACTCCTCCGAAATATATTCTGGATATTCCTCTGTTATTTCATCATAAGATAAAACAGAAGTTATGTCATCTGCTAAAATTGTTTCGCCATCGGTTGTAAGATATTCTTCAAAATCAATAGAACTTCCTTTAGTTTCATTTATAACGCCAAAAACAACGTTTGGATAACCGTCGTCTACAATTCGTGGAAGTTCATTTTCAGAAAGTTTTCCAGAATTGTAAAGTTCGGTAATTTCGTCTGCATAACCATCGCAAAAGGATTCGTATACAATTGGACTTCCATAAGATTTTTCAGCTGCTCCAACAATAATACCCACAACTTGATTTTTAGAAACAACTCTAAATTCATAATACTTTATGTTTCCGCTTGTGTCGTAAACTGCAACTGGAATATTCCAAAGTTCAGAATCTTCTGTATATTCACCTTCGTCTATAGAATCTTGAAGCCAAAGTTCCGCAAATTCTTTAGAAAGTTGCCAATCTACTATATTGTCATCTCCACGAGTTGAATATAAATCCAATTCAGCTTCACTTGTAAGTTTTGACATTTCCCAGTCTACTGTAGTTTTTCCGATTTCATTTTCATTTTTAGAAGCATCTGAACTACAAGAATTAAAAATTGCTAAAGCCATTGCGACTGTAGCAAACAAAAAAACTTTTTTCATTTCCATTCCTTAATTTTTTAAATTTTTATGTGCACATTTTTAGTTCATAAAGAACTTTCAAGATTAATTAACTTGATGTAAAAAAGCATAATTTAATTTTTTTTCATTTGTAAATTAGTTTTTAGACGAATTAACTAGGTTCACAAAAAAATTAACCAAGTTCATAAAAGAAATTACTTTTTTATTAAAAAAAAATTTTGTATATTCAATAATATGAAAAAAGTTTTAAGAAGAGAGATATTTAAACGTTTATCGTTTTTAGCCACAGGAATTGTTTTATTAGCGGACTTTATTATATTTTTTATGACAAAAAATTATAATAACAAATTAATTTTTATTGCAAATCTTATTTGTGCAATATTATGCTTTGCATTCGCACTTCTGCCCAAACTTAATTTTGAAGAGTTATGTTATGGTTCAAAAAAATTGTCAAATAAAAAACTATCTTCAATATTATTTTCTGAACAAAAGAAAAATTTAAATTTAAAAAAATACGATTTAACAGAACGACAGGCTGCGATTATAAAAGAATTTTTTACAAAAAACGAAACTTATAAAGAACTTGCAAATACATTTATTACAAGTGAATCTACAATAAAACATGAAATGAGCATAATTTGTAGAAAGTTCGGAGTTTCTAACTCTGCTATATTAAGAATTCTATTAGAACAATATGATATTTTAGAATAGCACAGACAACAAAAATCTTATTAATTATTAATTATGCATTATTAATTATTAATTGTATTATTTTGTTATTTAGGCTAAAATATTTATTGGGTGGAAATATGAGAGCAGCAGACATAATAATGAAAAAGCGCGGAACTTTTGTCCGCAAAGATGGAAAACGCGTATTAAAAGAAAATACTGCTCTTTCTTCTGATGAAATTAAATTTATTGTAAATGGTTACGTAAACGGTTCAATTCCAGACTATCAAATTTCTGCTTTTTTAATGGCAATTTATTTTAACGGAATGTCTTTTGAAGAAACTGGAATTTTAACGGATTGTATGCTTCATTCTGGCGACGTTATTGAACTACACGGATACGAAAATATTGGATTAAAAGGTCCTTTTGTAGATAAACATTCTACTGGTGGCGTTGGAGACAAAATTTCACTTCCGCTTGCTCCCATTGTTGCATCTTGTGGCGTTCAAATTCCAATGATGAGCGGTCGCGCTTTAGGTCATACTGGCGGAACTTTAGACAAACTTGAATCTATTAATGGCTACAACGTAAATCTTTCGCCAGACAAATTTCGCGCAGGCATTGCAAAAAATGGTTACGCAATGACGGGGCAAACAAAAGAAATTGTTCCCGCCGACAGACTTTTATACGCTTTGCGCGACGTAACTGGAACTGTAGAATCTGTTCCGCTTATAACTTCTAGCATTCTTTCTAAAAAAGTTGCAGAAGGTTCAGACGCTTTAGTTTTTGACGTAAAATGCGGAAGCGGCGCTTTTATGAAAACACTAGAAGATGCAGAAGAATTAGCAACTTTTCTTGTAAAAACTGCTAAATCAATGAAAAAAGAAGCAACCGCTTTAATTACAGATATGTCAACTCCGCTTGGGCTAAAAATAGGAAATTTTTTAGAAATAGAAGAAACTTTAGACTGTTTACGTGGAAAAGGTCCTAAAGACGTTATGGAAGAAACATTTGCTCTTGCTTCCGAAATGATTTTGTTAGGGAAAAAAGCAAAATCAAACGACGAAGCGCGAAAAATGGCAGAAAATACTGTTATTTCTGGAAAAGCGTACGAACTTTTTATGCAAAACGTAAAAACTCAGGGCGGAAATCCAACAGAAATAGAAGAGCAATACGGAAAACGCAGAAGTAAGTTTAAAACTGAACTTTTTGCAAATAAAACTGGATATATTTTTATTGAAGCATATAAAACTGGTCTTGCAAGCGTTGTTTTAGGCGTTGGAAGAAACAAGACTTCTGATTCTGTTTGCGCAGAAGCAGGAATTATTCTGCACGCAACAAGCGGAACAAAAGTAAACAAAGGCGATTTATTAATGGAAATTTACGGAAAAGACGAAAATTGTTTAGAGCAAGCAAAACAAATGCTTAACGAAGCAGTTTTTTATTATGAAAATGAACCTGAAAAAAAGCCTTTAATTTACAAAATAATCCGCTAAAAAAAGTTGCAATAAGAATATTTCAGGGATAATTCTAAATTGAAAAAATTTAACAAAAAAAATGTTTCTCGCGATGAAGTTTTAAAACTTCATTCAAAATTTGGACTTTCGCAATTAGAAGCGGCAGTTTTTGCTCGTCGCGGAATTACTTCTGGAAATGACATTTTGTATTATTTGGAAAGCGATAAACGTTTTATGCATTTGCCATTTGAATTTTCTGCGATGGAAGATGCAGTTAGCCGAATTACAGATGCTATAGAAGAAGGCGAAAAAATTCTTATTTTTGGCGACAAAGATGTAGACGGAATTACAAGTACAGCAATTCTTTACGGATACTTAAAAGGTCAAGGTGCAGACGTTCAATGGCGAATTCCTATTGGCGATGACGCTTACGGACTTTCTAAACAAGCGGTTTCTGATTTTGCAAAAGATTATGGTTCTTTAATTATTACTGTTGATTGCGGAATTTCTAATAACGAAGAAATTTCAATGGCTAACAAACTTGGAATAGACGTAATTGTAACAGACCATCACAATCCGCCAGAAAATTTGCCAAACGCAACAATTTTTATTGACCCAAAAATGCAAGATTCGGGCTATCCGTTTAAAGATATTTCTGGCGCGGCAGTTGCTTTTAAGTTAGTAGAAGCATTGCGTTTTACAAAATCTGACCTTTTTGGACAAGATATTTCGCTTTTAGATGTAGAAAAAACTTCGGACGGAAAATATAAACTTGATATATTAAAAACAAGAAATCTTGTAAAAAAGCAACAATTTTCTAATATTTTCGACGCTGGTTTTGGTTCAGTTCAAAATACAAAAATTCCAGATTTTTTACGCGGACAACAAATTTTCTGCTGGAATAAAAAATTAACTTCTTTGTACTTAAAAGACATTTTTGGTTCTGGCGTAGAATTTGAAATGCTTGATATGCAACAAGAAATTTCAAAGTTGATTCCGTTCGTAAAGGACAAAACTTTAACGCAAATTAAAGGAATTTCTAAAATTGCGCGCTATTCAGATACGCCAATTAGCGAAATAGACGGATTTTACAATATTTTTGTTACATTTGCAGAAATTTCCGACGCAAAGATTTTTCCAAAACATAATGCAGACGCAGAACAAGATTTGCAACTTGTAGGAATTGCCGCCTTAGCAGATATTATGCCAATGCAAAACGAAAACCGCATCTTTGTAAAAAACGCGCTTAGTTCAATTAATTCAAGAAAAACTCGAAAAGGACTTGCCGAACTTATTGCTAGAATGGAACTTTCTGGAAAGACAATTACTTCTACAGATCTTTCTTGGAAAATAATTCCTGCGCTAAACGCAGCCGGAAGAATGGGACAATCTAACATAAGCCTTGAACTTTTAATTTCTGACGATGCAAACGAAAGAAATAAACTTGCAGACAAAATAATGGAACTAAACGAAAGTCGAAAACATTTTGTTTCCGAAGGCGAATTTTATACTTCTAATCAAGCACAAGAAAATTTTATAAAATTTAACAAAAAACTTAGCATTGTTGCGGACGAAAAAATAAATCGTGGCGTAACAGGAATTCTTGCTGCTAAAATTATGAACAAATATAAAGTTCCCGCTCTTGCAGTTACTTTCGTAGACAACATTGCAGTTGGTTCTATGCGAAGTTGTCGTTCCGTTGTTGCAACAAAATTTTTAGACGATTTTGGCGAAGGATTTTTTATAAATCACGGTGGACACGACGCAGCCGCAGGTTTTAGTTTTACAAAAGATAAGTTTAATGAATTTATGCAAAAAGCAATGCAAATTTCAGAAAAACTTGAACTTTCAAAAGAAGAAGATTCCATAGAAGTTGACGCAGAACTTCCTTCGCAATTTATTACGCCAGAACTTCTTGATTTAATAGACAAATTTGAACCTTATGGCGAAAAAAATAAAGAACTTGTTTTTATTTCTAAGAATTTAAAAATTCAAGACGGAATTCCTGTTGGAAAGTCAGAAAAACAAAGTTTAAAATTGATTTTTGATTGCGGAAAATACAAATTTCCAGCAATGTTTTGGGGCGAAGCAGAACGTCTTAACAGGGACTTTAAAACTGGCGATAATTTAAATGTGCTTTACACAATAACAAGAAACACTTTTAAAGGAGCAGTTACACCGCAGATGATTTTAATTGACGCGGACACAAAAATATA
>CAZJOU010000066.1:0-3744 GCA_964547685.1 uncultured Treponema sp.
CAGGACGTCCGCCAAGTGCACGTGAATACGCGAAGCATTTGAAATGGAAAAAAAATTGCACGATGCAATTTTTTTTCCTATTTTTGCAACTTTTTTATGACATAATTGTCTAATTTGTCAGAATTCTGTAATATTTTTGCGGAGTATATTAATGAAAAAAGCGCACAAAAATGTTTTTGCTGCAATTTTTTTAAGCGTAGCAGCAATTTTTTCTGCAACACTTTTTTTAAGTTGCCAAAACGATTTAATTTCTGAACCGAATATAAAATCTATAACAAATTCTTCTTCCAGAAATGTAACTTTAACATCACCTACAAGCGTTACTGCAACACAAGGCGGAATAAAATCTGTAACTATAAGTTGGAAAGCTTCGGACGGAGCCGCTTCGTACAAAATTTATTCTGCCCTAACTCCTTACGAAGAAATGGAACTTTGGGGAGAAACTAAAACAAAATCAGGAGATACTTCTATAACAATAGAAGAAGATCCTGGAACAACACGATATTACAGCGTTTTGGCCGTTGATTATACAAACGAAACTTCTACACTTAGCGACAAAGTTTTAGGTTCAACAATGGCAACACCAATTATTACAGGAATAGAAGCAAACGAAGATGGTTCTTCTGCAACAGTAACTTGGTGGATGGACAACTGTTCCGAAAAAACGTATCAGAATATTATAAATTACGAAATAGACTGTTATGCAAACGAAAGCGAAACAACAGCACTTCAAACTCTTACTGCAAAAGGTTCTGAAACAAGCGTAACCTTTACAGGACTAAATTCTGCAACAAAATATTATTATCAAGTAACAGCATTTACACAAACAGACCAAACAAAATTTGAAATAAGCGACAAATTAGATGCAGAAACAGCATTTAAACTTATTCCAAATGCGCCAGAAAACTTTAAAGCTGCACAGGGAATCAATAAAAACTGCGTAGAACTTACATTCAATCTTCCTTCTTTTACATATTATAAGGAAGGAGCAGAAAGTTATTCAAAACATCCAAATTACTTTAAAATTTACAGAAAACCTTACAACGCTGATGATTCTGAATACGAAACGCTAGTAAGTTATTTGGGAACACAAACACAAAAATCAGACACAGAAACAGATTCAATTTATGTATTTAGTTGTTCAGATTCTTCTATAAAGGAATTAAAAGATTCTTCTGGAAATACAGTTGTTAAAGTAGACGACAACACTTCTACAGAAGAAGATATTTCTAACACAAATTACCCGAACTACCTTGCAGACACGCCAATTCATTTTTACGACTACACAAATATTACACGCGGAAAACAATACACGTATAAAATTCAAAGTTACGTAGATGACAGTAAAGTTGCATATTCTTCCGAAACATCTTCTACAGCAACGGCAGACGGTTGGCTTATTGCAGTTCCAAGTTTTAGTGTAAAAGGCGCGTATACTTCAACTACAGATGAACAGACAAATACAAAAACTTTGACCGGACTAACAATTTCGTTTGATGCAAGTTTTGAAGATTTTGATTCCGACGCATATAATTATGTTCTTTTGCAAACATATACGCCATTTGAAATTGATACTGTAACTATAACTACAAAAGAACCTATAACATCTATTGCAAAAACAGTAACAATAATTTCTGGAATTTCTGACTATAAAATTTCTTTTACGCAAGATGAACTTAACACAAAGCAAGGTTACTATAAATATACGCTTTACATAACTTCTAAATCTGTTTCTGACCCAACGACTGCAACCGAAGGCGTTTACGAAACATTAGAGCAAAGCGGTTCTATTACCGTAACAGATAATTCTAGTTTAATGCCAGATGTTAGTAGTTTTAAAGTAGAAGATGGTTGGAGCAATAAATATGTTCTTTCTTGGAATTATGATAAAAATTGCGCATATTCATTAAGTTGGACAGATTATAACAAAGATGGAACAACAAGCGAAACTGGAAGTGCAGACCTTACAACTTCTGATTTTACAATAAGCACTGATGAAAAAACTGCAACATATAATCAAACTGCAACATCGGGAACAATACGACAATATACGTTTACAGCAGATTCTGGTCTTTCTAGTTCTACAGATGATAACACTAAGTATTACACATTGGGAACTGCTGAACCAACAATGGGCGATATAGAATACGATAGCATAACAGTTACTTGGCCAGAAGTTATAAAACCAACAAATGCAACTGTAACTTATACCGTAATTGCTGCATATGCGGATTCTACGATAACAAAAACTGTTACACCAGATAGCGACCCAGCAGAAACAACAACTGGCAGTGGCATTTATAAAGTAACAATTACTAAACCAGAAGGTTACGACGACCCAACAATTTCGGGACTTCCAATTAATTTTACAGTAACTGCAAATGTAGAAAGTTACAATTCAGTTGATTATTCAGGTGATTTTACAACTGCTAATACAACTGTAGAAACACTTGGACCAGCACTTATTAATACAACAATAGATGAACAAACTGTAAACGCAACTTCTATTAAAGTAACATGGAATAAAATAGACGGCGCAAAGGGATATTTAATTAATAGAATTAGACATGATGAAGAACGAAGTCCAGAAAAAGCCGACTGTTATTATTATGATGTTTCTACAGGAAAAATTACTGTAAAAAATGCAAGCGATGCGACGCCGGCTACTGCAACTGTAACAAGCGATAGCGTTTCGTATACTTTGGAAGATACATATACAGAACCTAGTGATGATCAAACCTTAGCGGCTTACGAAGATAATCAAACAAAAATTGCTTGGGGTTACGAATATTCATATACAGTTTTGCCAGTTTTATCTGAAGCAGATTTTGCTTTTTATACAACAGATTTAACTAGCGTAACTTATGACAGTTCAACAGATACAATAACAAAAACTCTTGACACAAGTTCAGATGAAAATAACAAAGTTGCATATTCTACACACGACTTAAGTTATGCACATGGTGCAACTTATGGTTACGGCTTAAATGTTTCGGCAGAAAAAGCGGTAAACGGAACTAGCCAAGTTGTTACTTGGACAGCACCATATTATTCAAGCAAAACACCAAGTCTTTATAGACGAATTGCTGGTTCAACTACTGATTGGTCACTAGTTTCTTCTGCAACTCGGGGTGAGAGAGGCACGCAATTTAGTTATAATCCTGCAAGCAACGAACGTTTTAGTGCGTACGAATATGCAGTTATGTATATGCGAACAAATAATAGTTTTGTAGATTCTTATGTTGAGAATTTAAAGACTATAGAAGAAACAAGATACACTTATTCAAGCGGAACTACAGAACCTTTGAATAAAGGTTATCTTTTAGCAATAGATTTTGATGTATATACAGGAACTGATTATTCAGAAAAACTTGTTCTTACAGAAGCATGGAATTACACAAAACGAGCAATTGGACCAGTTTCTGCAATTCTTAATGTTATAAATTATAACTTGCTTACTCCAACTGTAAAAGTTGCAACATATGACGTAGATACTTTCAAAGTTTCAAGCACAGAAACTGTAACAGATACAACAATAACTGCTAACAATGACGATTTATCTATAACACTTGCTCCAACTTTTGAAAGTGGGAATACAACGGACGGTGTGCTGAAAGTTTTGCGTGATGCAAAACATTATTACCAAATTGAACTTACAAGCCAAAGCGGAACCCCAGCAAGCGAAGGTGGCAATTACGATAAATACGCTTATCGCAATATTACTGATGAAGAATTAGTAAAAGC
>CAZJOU010000066.1:3844-9704 GCA_964547685.1 uncultured Treponema sp.
CTTTCGCTTGTTTCTTGTGCGGATTTTTTTCAGGGTAAAATTGCAATGGACACTACTTCGGAAGCGGCAAGCCTTTATTCTTTGCTAGATTCAAAAGATACAAAAATTGTACTTGAACCACCAGAACAAGTTTTTGCTTCTGAGGGTCTTTATTCTGGAATAATTCTTATAAGTTGGAAAGAAGCAGAAAACGCAACAAGTTATCGCGTAGAACGTGCTGTTATTTCGCCAGATGCAAACGGAAATTACAGAGTTCCAGAAGAAGCAGATTTTAACGTTTTGCGCCCGCATTTTTATAAAACTGTTTACACAGACACAATTCTTTCTAATCCGTCTTACAATAATGACGAATATCAAAATCTTTATTATTACCGCATAAGTTCAGAAAATATTAGCAAAAATTTAGACGCAAGCGAATTTTCAGATTGGACTCAAGAAGCAACAAAAGGTTGTGGTTATCTTTTGCCTCCTCCAACAAACACAGAAGCAACAAAAGGTAAAAGTTCAACTTCTATTACATTAACTTGGAATGCTGTAAAAGATGCAACGGCATACAAAATTTATCGTTCTAAAAATAGCGATTTTTCTTCTTCAGAAGTAGTAAGTTCTGTACTTGGAAACGTTCTTAAATATTCAAATTCTATTTCTACTGCCGACCAAGGAATAGAATTTTACTACAAAGTTTCTGCTGTAAATTCTAGCGGAAACGAATCTGCTCAAAGTTCTATTGCAATGGGTTATGCACTACAAGCCGGTGCACCAAGCGCGCCAGAAACCGTAACAGTAAAAGATGGTTACGGAACTAGCACAAGCGAATTAACTGTAACTTGGACAGAAGTTACAAATACTTCAGAAAATGGTGGCGAATTAACATATTCATTATATAGAACAAGTTCTAAAGATTCTGTTTATCAAATTGTAAAAAGCGGAATAAGCGGAACAGAATGGACAGACACTTCTGCAAAGACTGGCGTTTATTACTATTATTATATTCAATCTGTAATTACAGAAGGTTCTGGCGAAACTGCAACAACAATAAAAAGCGCGTTTAGCGAAAGTGGTGCAAGTAGCAAAAATCCTGCAATGGGATTTTTATTAAGCGCACCTTCTAGTTTAGAAATAATAGATTCATCTGCCGACGGAAAAGTTTACGCAGTTTGGCCAAAAGCAATCGGGGCTGATTATGCAGATTTTACTTACAACCTTTATTCTTCAACTTTGGCAGATTCTGGTTACACTGTAATTTCTGGCGCAGAAAAAATTACAGGTTCAGATTATTCAGAAAAAGATTCAACTTATGAAAATTATCTTTATGCAGAAGTAGATAAGGCTAATTTCTTTAAAGTTTCTACCGTAAATAGTGCTGGGTTAGAATCTAGCCTTTCTAGTGCGGCCGCACCACTTCCAGATGCTGCAACAAATGTTTCTGCTACCAAAACAGAAAAACTTACACAAAACTTTGTTGCAAACACTAATGGAGTTTACCCAGTTTTAGTTACTTGGGAAAAACCAGAAGAAGACACTCCAAGCGGATATTATATTTATCGTTCTACAAAACCAGACTCTTCTTTTAGAAAAATTACAGATTCTGCTGTAACAACCGCAGATTCTTCTGGAAAATATTTTTATTATGACGTAAACGACACTGCAAAAGTTGGAACGTTCTATTTTTATAAAGTTGTTTCGTTAAATTCTCTTGGCCAAGGAAGTTTAAAAAAAGCAAACGACCCAAGCACAGATACAGAGCGAAATTCTTGGGGTTACGGCGCAATTACTCGCGACCGTTGGTTTGTTGCATATAATCAAGATATTTTTAGTTCGCAAGCAAAACTTAAGCTTATGCATAAATCTGGAAATATGGCAAAATTAGGAAGTGAACATGCAACTGCAAATATTGCAATTAATGGCACTTACGGAGACCTTAGTTATGATGCAAGTATTTCTGGTTTAAGTGGTGTTGTTATTATGCTTTACACAAACTATGCAGACCACTATATTAGCGACAATCAAAATTATGGTGTTTACTTTTTACTTAATGGAAATACAAATACAAAAGCAGGTACAGACACAAATGGTAATATGTATGGAACTGTTACTTGTTCGCACAGTTTTAAGAATGACGAATTTATTGGAATGTACCCAGGAACTGTAAAATATGACAAAGTAGAAATTAAAGGTGGAGCCGCAGGTGGTGGTTATTACACTGTTGAAACTAAAGATTTAAATGGAAATGAGGTCTTTAGTGCAGAAGATATAAGTTGGACTTACGGAAACGAAAAATAGGAGAAAGGGATGAAAAGAAACATAACAACTGTGGTCGTTGAACCTGTCGCCTACTTGCGCGCGGAGCGTAGCAGAGCAATGACTTTAAGATGTGGTTTCGATAAACTCAACCACCGAAGAAAGTTAATATTACAATTATTAGTTTTATTTTCTACATTTGCGGTTTTTGCACAAGAAGTTCCGCAAGGCGCATTGCAAACTGCAGAATATCCAGATTTTGTAACTTTTATGAACGAATACAACAAAACAATGTTTTCTTCGCATAAAAAACTTGTTTTAATGAATAAGCCTAAAAAGTTGCAAAAACTTGGCAAAGAAGTAAAAAATGGCGACATTTCTGGACTTGTAGATTATAAAACAAAAGTTCGCGGTTTTTCTGGCATTGTAATAATGAAGTACGAAAATTACTGCGATTTTCCAGAATGGATTATAAATGGCGAAACAAATACAAAAGCAAATATGAACGCTAATGGCAAAATGTTTGGAACTGTAAATGTTTCTGGAAAATACAATGCAAAAATTATTTACGATAATCTTTTAATAAAAAAAGGAAATGCTGGTGGCGGATTTTACATTGTTCAATACGAAAACGGCTTACAAGGAAAAGTTATGTGGAACGAAATTGAACAAGAAAACGTTGCCATAGATGACGCAGACGACAAAGTTAGCGAAATTATTACCGATAGCGAGGAAAATTAAAATGAAAAACAAAATTTTACAATTAAAACCACTTTTAGCGATTTTTGCGCTTTTATTTATTTCTTGTTACGAACCTTCCCCACTTTACGGAACTTGGGCAGACAACTTAGGAAACCAAATTTCTTTTATGTCTGACGGAACTTTTGTTGCAACAATTTACGATAGCACAGATGAAAAAACTCTTTACCAAGGAACTTATTCTGTTGTAGAAAATGTTTTAGTTTTTACGTACACGCCAGATGGTTCAACAAATTCTTATTCAACAAATACAGAATGGGACATTCGCGGTTCAATGCTTTATTGCCATTGGACAACAACTTCTGACGGAGTTGAACAGCAATTAACACTTTACCACACATCAAAATAAATAAATTTTAAGGCAGATTTTAATGAAAAAAATATTTTTTTGCGTTTCATTTTTAATTTTTTCGCTCTTTGCAATCTTTTCGCAAACCAGAAACGACTATATTCACAAAGCAACAGCTGCTGGTTTAAGTTTTAAGAAAGCTGTTATTTACGCGGAACTTAAAGAAAAATCCGCAACCGAAGGCGAAGTTCTTTCTAACAAAGAATCTAAAAAATTAGAAAAACTTGAACTAAAAATAGAAAAAGGCGAACAAAAGCAAGCGCAATTTGCCGAAGCCGATCCTACAAAAAGCGTGGCAAAACAAGAAAAAATCAACAAAAAAACAGACGAAAAAATTGCACGAAAAGACGCTGTAGACGCTTACGAAAATTACATTTATCATAACCAAACAAATGACGATATTCCGCTTAACCCAAAAACAGGATTTCCGGAAATTATAAATAAGCCATTTTTTGTTTTTGACGAAGGCATTTCTTTTGATATGATAACTCGCTTACAAAAACAAGATAAATACGAACGAAGCGATTTTGTTTGGCAAAACTATTTAATTGGCGCCTATTTTGACGCAACAACCGTAAATATGAAGCCAGTAAACAGTATGATTAGAGTTGCGGCTTACTATCCATTTTATTACACTTTTAACGGAATGGAACAGTTTCCAAAACAAACTATTTTGTACGCATTCGACTTATATGCAGGTCCAGTTTTTCATGCAAATATGTGGCAATACGTTTTGTTGAACTTTTCTGCTGGTTTGCATTATATGTACCAACTTACAGACGAATATCATTTAAATTATTTGGGCGCAGGAATTGTGCTAGGCGCAGAACTTCCAGTTGCACGTCGCTGGACAGTTGTAAATAACGGAACTTTTACGCTAGACTACGCAAATTTTGGAACAAACCAAAAAGTTCAACCATTTGACTATTCTTGGTCGTACCAAATTTCGCTTGGAGTTCGCTACAGTAAGAAAAAGTTACACAAATACGCATACATTCACAAAATAGAAAAAAAAGACAAAAGCGTTTCGGAATAACACAATTTGTGAAACAATGAACGAACCTCGACGCAAGCGTCGGGGTATTAAACCCTCCGCACGAATAAAAATTGCAAAACAACCCCGACAAATGACACGCTAAACTTAAAATTAGCCTTTACTTATCTTGATTATTTTGCATAACTTCTATAACTTGCGCTTTTTTTTGCAAAAATAAATCGGTAAGAACTGGGTCAAAGCGAATTCCTTTAGAAACTTTTATAACATTAAACGCTTCTTCTGCGCTAAACGGGTCTTTGTAGCAACGTGGCGAAACCAAAGCGTCAAAAACATCAGCAATAGACATAATGCGCGCGCTAATAGGAATTTCTTCGCCTTGTAATCCAAACGGATAGCCGTGTCCGTCCCAGCGTTCGTGGTGGCTTGTTGCAATATCCGCGGCAATATTTACGTAATCTTCTGTTTCTATGTTAGAAAGAACATCGCGAATAATTTTTCCGCCAGCAACAGTGTGGCTTTGCATTATTTTATATTCTTCTTTAGAAAGTTTACCCGATTTTTTTAAAATTGAATCTGGAATTGTAATTTTTCCAATGTCATGCATAGGCGCCGCTTTCTTTAAAAGTTCAATATATTCTGGCGTAATAATTTCTGGATAATAACCGTGTTCGTAAGCCGCAGTTGCTAAAATTCCAACATATAAACTAGTTCGCTTTACGTGTCCGCCAGTGTCGTTGTCGCGGCTTTCTATAATATTTGCCAAACCATAAATAGTTTGCTCTTGAATATAAATAATTTTTTGATTTTGCTCGGTAATTTTTTCGGATTTTCTGTCAACATCAATTTGAAGCAAGTTCCTATTATGTTCTAGTTGCGAAGTAAGCGTAAGACAAAGCAAAGTAAACGCCGCAAAAGAACACAAAACTATAGTAGCCGTAACAAAAAACGAAATATTAGAAATTCTTTCTGAATATGTCATTTCTACTTGAGCATTTTCTAGTTTTTTTTCTATATATTCGCTTAATTCGTCCAAATTTTCATTTAAATTATTTTTTGAATGAACCAAATTTTCTGTAATATATTGTTCTGCTAAAGTTTTAAAACCGTTACGTCTTAAATTCATTGCAATGGAAATTTCGTTAAAAACAGAAACGCAACCAGAATTTATTCGCTGGAAAATTTGCTCTTTTTCGTTTCCGCGCATTAAATTACCAAATTCGCTAAGACTTTCAGAAAGTTCATCTTTTATATTCTGTTCTTCTATTTCGTACAACGCTAAAACTTCGTCAGAAGTTGCAAGAACATAAAACGAACCAGCAGAAAATTCTTCGTTTACAAGTTTTCGAATTTTATCCATGTGCGTTGTATATTCAATTCCTTCGGACAAACTTTTATACGATTCGGAAATATTTCTAAGACCGAACGCAATAGCAACAAATCCTACAAGAATAACTAAAAATGCGGCCGCACATGCAATAAGAATTTTATAAGTAACTTTTTTCATAAATATTTTT
>CAZJOU010000067.1:0-9606 GCA_964547685.1 uncultured Treponema sp.
CATAATAATTCCGCCAATAATCCAACCAGCAAACGGCAAAGGTTTGTAAAATTTATCTTTTTGCGAAATATTAGAAATATTAACTTGTGCAAGCACATTTTGAATTGTCTTATCTGTTACTGGAGTTTGAATTTTTAAAGGCGCAGAAATTTCTTTTTCTGCAAGTTTTAAAAGTTTTATTTGCTCTCTACATTTTTTACATCCTAAAAGATGCAAAGAAATTTTTAGCGGAACACGCTCGTCTTTGTCTAACATAAGATACTTATTCATAATTTGTTCGCATTTATCGTTCATAAAAGCCCTCCAGCTTGTCTTTTAATATTTTTTTTGCTCTAAAAATGTGCGATTTTATTGTATTTAGCGGAAAATCCGTAATTTCGCTAATTTCTTGATACGAAATGTCGTAGCAAAAATACATTTCTACGCAAACTTTGTACTTTTCGGGAAGTTCGCTAATTGCTTCGCGAATTGCATCTTTAGTAAGTTTGCGAATTTGAATTTCTTCTGGCGAAGTTGCAGAAGAATCGGGAATTATTGTTTCATCTTCAATAGGAATCCAAGTTTTTGCTCTTTTTACAGAATTAATTGCTGTTGTGTACGCAATTTTCATAAGCCAAGTAGAAAACATAGAATTTCCCTTAAAAGAATCCAAATGCGTAAAAACTTTTATAAAAACATCTTGCACAAAATCTTCTGAATCAGAATCGTTATGAAAAAAACTTTTTCCAAAATTTAAAATTCGAACTTTGTAAAAAGTCATTAATTTTGCAAAAGAATCTTTATTACCTGCAAGAATTTCCTTTACAAGTTTAAAATCGCGTTTTTTTATTAATTCTCGTTCTTGCGGCTTTAACATTTTGTCTTATTTAATCTTTTTTATGAAAATCTGGATAAACGTAATAAAAAATTAAAAGAACAATTCCAACAACCAGCGGAATAAGTCCGCCAAGAATTGCATAAGAAAATCCGTCTATAATTGCAAAAACTGCTGTAAGAATAAACCCAACGCCAGTTAGCAAAAGTCCAGTAAGTAAAGAAAAAGCCGCATAATTAAACTTTTTAGGAACAAAAGTTCCAGTTTTTATTTGAAGTTTTGTTTCGTGATGTTTCCAAAGAATATAGAAAAAAACAATAAGCGCGCCACAACAAATTCCTACAATTGGAACAATAGAAATTATTACTTGTGCGGCATTAGACGTAATTTGATTCATAAAATTCCTCGCTCTTTACATTTTTGACACAGAATTTTCTAAAAAGTTTCAATTTTGTGGGAAAAAGCCTTTTCTACGCAACCTAACGGTTGCTACCAAGTTTGCAAGCAAACTTGCACGTGAAAAAAGCTAAAAAAAGTTAGTCCAAAAAAATTAAATCTTCAAAATAAATGTCTTGAATTTTATTTAAAACTAAAATTTCGTTTACTTCGCTTAAAAGTTCACTTTTTATTTTTGCGTCACCTTTAGATTTTAATTCGCGTTCTGTTTTAGAAGAAAAATAATTTACAAAAACAGATTTAATCATAGAATTTTTGCGAGAAAGTTCTTCAAAAAAATCTTTATCGTCCTTTGTGTAAGAAAGAATTGGATTTACAACAACAGTTGTGCCTTTTTTGTTTTTTTCGCTAGCAGTAACGGCTCGTATTTTTCCAAGATTTTTGTAAGAAGAAAATTTACTTTCTGGCATTGATTGCGCTTCTGCTTTTACAATAGGAATTTTACTTGGTCTAGTTGCAACCGCTAATGTCGTTCCAAAAATGATTATTCCAAGAAAAATAATAATTGCAATAAGAATTTTGTTCAAAGTAATTCGGTCTAAAATATTTTTCCAAATTTCGTTCATTTAAGAATTAGTATACAACAAAGCGTTAAATTTATCATTCATTCATTTAAAGAAATCGCTAAAAAATGCCGATATTCTAAGGGAATAGTAGTTTGAATATCGAGTTTTATTGGTTGGCATTAAAAACTCGATATTCAATCTAATATAAAAATACAAATTATGAACGGAAAAATTATTTTACTCGCAAAAAATAGCGCGCTTTTTATTCAAAATTTTCTCTTTGCTTTTGGCAATTTTTTTGCAAATTTGCAAAAAGTTCCGCTTTATGCGCAAATTCTTTTTGTTCTTTGCGTTTTGCTTGCTATTTGTCTTGTTATTTTAATTTGTGTTCTTTGTAAAAATAAAAAAAATCAAAAAAAAGAAAAAGTAATTAAAGCAGATATTTCGGAAAAAAGTCTAAAAGAAATTGAACAAATTGTAAAAGTTGCGGTTTCTGAAAATGACAAAAAAACTGAAAATGCACGCAACTTTTCAGAAAATCTTGAAAATTCAGAAATAGAAGAACTAGAAGAATTGCCCGAAACAAGAAAAACTTTGCCAGAAGAAACTGGTTTGCAATCTGCATTTATAGAAGAGTTAGAAGAAATTCCAGAAACCTTAGACGAAAATCCAACAGACAAAAGCGAACATCGCGGAATTGATTTGGAAAGTTACGAAAAACACGAAAGTAGCGAAACTGGCGATGTAAATTATACGCCTTCTAATGCAGTAGATAGTTCTAAGTTCGAAGGAACAGAACCGCTTGTTCTTGGCGACGAAACTAAAAACAATTTGCAAAAAAGCGAAAAAGTAGAAAGTTCAAAAGAATTTAAAATTTTTACTCCTTTTGACTACAAAGCGGAAAATTTGGCTAATAGCGAAAACGAACAAAATAACAAAAATACAGAAATTACAAAAGAACCAGCAGAAGAAAATGTTGCTCCGTTAGAAGAACTTTCCGCTAATGCTGATAAGGATGGTTTTATGTTTACGACATTTTGCGCAAATGACAACAACGTAACAGATTTGCCTATAGAAGCAATTGTTCTTGGCGAAGACGGCGTATTTCAAATTTCATCAAATATTTCAAGCACAAACGTTCCGATTGATGAAGATTTTAAAAAACTTGTAGATTCTGTTTTACATTGATTTCGAATAGTTTAAATTTTGAGTTTTTAATGCGAAGTAATAAAAATTGGCTCAGTTCTACTAAACGACTGAATTTTTTGCATCTTTGAAAATAGTGTCATTGCCGTGCTTGACGCGGCAATCTATAAAAAGTAGATTATCGGGACAAGCCCGATAATGACATTTCTTCAGTTGTAATATCGAACAGAGCCTAAAAATTGTATGCACGTAAGTGCAGACAATTTTGCTGAACCCACAAAAACTCAATATAAAAACTATTCGTTCTTTACGAGGCTTGTTTTAATTAGCGACGTAAACAAATAAATTTTTTTGTAAATTTCTACACAAAAAGTTTTTAACGGCGTTTCAAGATAATGATCAAGTTCTTTATAGTTAGAAACTAATGTTGGTTTTGGTTTTTGCAAATCTTCTACAAGCGTTTTTATAATTTTTCCTATTGTTACAACATCTTTTGTAGCAATCATTATGTAGCTATATGCAGTTTCGTTCGCTTCGGAAATAAGTCGATTTGTTATGTTTTTAGAACTTGTGTCGCGCTCTGTTTTTGGTAAAAGCGTTTTTATTTTCATTCCAATAGAACCATCTTCTGCAAGCGAAGAATCAAAAGTCGTTATTTTATCGGAAATACCCAAAAGTTCATTGTAACTTTCAGAAATTTGCGAAGTTAAAGTTGGCGAATCCCAAGTTCCGCGAACAACAACAACATCGTAAAATTCGCGAATATTTGTTTTTCCCACTTCTATTAAAAACGCTTTTAAGTACGTTAAGGCTTGCGTATTGTTAAATGTTGTAAGTTTTTTTTGTTCAAAAAGTTTGTTTTTGCTTTCTGAATAATTTGTTAGCGGAAAAATTTCTGTATCACCAAAAAGTTGCAAAGCAATGTTATTTTCTGCGGCAGAACGTTGTTTTTCTATAATTCCGTTTACAGTTTTTTCAACGTCGCTTCGTAATTTGTCTAAAAATGGTTCAACAATATTAGAAGAAAGTGGCGTAACGTTCGGAACGTAAAGCGGATCTTCTGTTGCAAGTTGAATTATCATTTCAAAAGTTCGTGCATTTTTTAGTGCGTAAAGTCTGGCCAAAACTTTTTTCCACAAGTTTAGCGAAATTGGTTCAGTTCCTTTTATTGAACGTAAAAACTTAAAAGCGTTTGTCCAATCAGAATCAAAAGGCGTGTCCCAAATTGCTTCTATATAATCTTTTAAGTTGTCTGTAAGATATTCTGCATTTACGTGTTCAAAATGCGGAACAGAATTAAACGAATTTTCTTTTATTGATTTGTCAAACTTTTTTAAGAAAAAATAATAATCAAATGTAGAAATTGCTTTTAACGAAAGAATTTGTTTGTAAAGCGAATCTATTGTGCTAATTCTATCTGCATTTAAAAAATCGCTAATTTTAGAAAGTCGTTCATCTACTTGCGAACTTAAACTATTTAAAGGAATTTTTTTAGAAATAGCAATTATGTTTTCGTCAGAAAGACTTTGTTCTATTTTTCGAACATCTTCTGGTAAAGAATAGTCAACAACAATTCTTTTTAGCGCATTCGGATTTTGAATTGAATTGAACATTGCTTGCAAAGGAGCAATGGCTTTGTAAATATCGTAAAACTGCTTTCCTAAAGCGGGTTGCGCTTCGTTTCCGTTATATTTATAAAATTTATTGAACTTGCTTTTAGAAAGTTTTTTTGCAATCGATTTTAATTGGCGTTTTTTTTCTGCGTCAGCATCGTTTCCGCCAAATAGTGCAGCAAAAAGATTCGAAAAAAATCCACCCTTTTCTTTTTCTGTATTTCCCATACTTTAATTTTAAATGAATTATTTAGACTGTCAAGAAGATAGAATATTTATAAAAAATAAGTTATATTAAACTTGTTCGAAAAAGTATAGATTTTGAGAAATATTTACGTTTTGCAATTTTTTGCAAAACAATAAAAATTGACAGTGCGTAGCGGAAACCGGCTTTTGCGAACACTTGCAGGGCCGGGCTGCGAAGCAGCCATTCAATGGCATTCCTATGCGGCCTGCACCGTGTGTAGCAAAAACGGATTTCCGCGAAAGCACTGACAATTTTTCTTTCCGGAGATACCTGTGTCAAGCACAGAAATGACACGAGAATTCCCATAATCTATACTTTATTAACAAATTCCGAAGAGGTTTTTATGAAAAAAATACTTTTTGCAACTTTTGCAATTTTAAGTTCCGCATTTTTGTTTGCGTATAATCCACCGGCAGGCGGACAAAGTCTTTTTAATATTTCTAGCCCAACGCAGCTTTCTTCTGCGTCTTCTGTTGCGGGTGGTGGAATTTTTTATCCTGGACCAGATTCAATAGCTTTTAATCCAGCGTTACCTTCTTATGAAGAGCGAATTCAACTTGATACAGATTTTTCACTTTTAGTAAATAAAGGAGAAGGCGATTCTGGTGCGGCTTTTCAAACAGGAATTTTAATTCCAATGAAAATGTTCAATCTTTCTGGACTTTTAAATGGAGTTTTTCTTCATGCAGAAGATATGGATGTAGAAAAATCTATGAATTTTAAGGCTGGACTTTCTAAAGAAGTTACAGAAAAATTAAGTGTTGGCGTAAACTTAGACGCAGGCGCGCTTTGGGGCGTTGAATCTGACTGGTCGCTTGGCTTAGGACTTGGCGCACTTTACAGAATAGAAAATCTAGGTTTCTTAAAAGATTTTAGAGTTGGCGCTTCTGCATTAAATCTTGGAAAATATTATCAAACAGATAAAATTTTAGGCATAGACGAAAGTGCTGATTCAACTACTTTTCCAAACTACGTAACTTTGCGAACTGGAATTGGAACAAACATTGTAAAAAATGATTCAATAGTTCTTGGCGCTTCTTTTGATGTAACAACAATGTGTTTTCAAAATGTAGTTTTTGACGCAGGAATTCAGTTTGGCATAAAAGATTTAATTTTTATTAGTCTTGCAGAACGAATTGATGTAGCCGAATGTGCTTATGGAAGTGCCGATTTGCTTCCTGCAATAGGACTTGGCGTAAAGTTTAATATAAACGCAACAAAAAATTCTTATCTAACTGCTCATAATTGGGAAAAAAGCGAAATTCTTGCTTCTGGTGCTTGGCAGCAAAAATACGACAATATAGAAGTAATTTCTGCTGGAATGAAAGTTAAACTTGGTCAAAAAGATGTTGACCCGCCAGTTATTAAAATTTGGGACGAAGAATAAGTTATGGCAAAAGTGGAGTTAAAAATGAAAAAATATACTTTTAAGAAAATTGTAATGCTTGGTTTAATTTCTGCTTCTTTTGCTTTTGCAGAAACTAATGTTAAATATATTTCGCCTAATAATGATGGCGTTCAAGATAATCTTGCAATTCCATTAAAAATTTCGGACAAACATCTTATAAAAGCTTGGTCTTTAATTGTAGAAGATTCAAACGGAAATATTGTGCGAACAATAGGAAATAAAGTTGCGCTTCCAGAAAAAGTAAATGTAAAATCATTTTTTAAGCAACTTATTACACCAAAAAAAGGCGTAGATGTTCCTGCAACTGTTGTTTGGAACGGCGCAATGGATAACGGCGAAACTGCGCCAGACGGAACTTATTATTATTATTTTCAGGCAACAGATGATAACGGAAACACTGGAACAACTGAAAAATATTCTGTTGTTGTAGATACAAAAGCGCCAGAAATTGCTCTTTCGCAACCAACCGACAAAATTTTTGGCGAAGGCGCAAAATCAGATTTTTCTATTAATCAATCTGGTTCTAACGAAGACAAATGGACTGGAAGTTTTAAAAATACTCAAGGTCAAGTTGTAAAAAAATTAACTTGGACAAATGGTTCGCCAGAAAGTTTTAAGTGGAATGGAACAGACGACACTGGAAAAGCGGTTCCAGATGGCATTTATACTTACGAAGTAACTTCTACAGATAGAGCGGGAAACACTTCTGAAAACGCTACGATTACGAATATTATTTATTCTGCAGAAAAACCTGCAACAAATATTCTTATAGATGGAAGTCGTTATTTTTCGCCAGAAACAGATTCTTTGCTTTCTAACATAAAATTAGAAGTTACAATTCCAGTTCCAAGCGAAACAAGCGGAAATAAACTTACTTCTTGGTCTGTACAAATTGTAGATTCTACTGGAAATGTGCGACGTTCTTACGATAACACAAAATCAGAAGTTCCACCAAAAGAAATAATTTTTGACGGAAAAGATGATAGCGGAAAAATCTTGCCGAACGGAAAATATCAGGCTTATGTAAAAGCGTCTTACTTAAACGGATTCGAGCCGGCTTTGCTAAAATCTCCAGAGTTTGTTTTGGATACAACAAAACCTTCTGCTGAACTTGCAGTTTCTTCTACAATTTTTGGTGGAAAAGATAAATCAAACGTAAAAATTTCTATTGCAGACACAAATTCTAGTAAATTTGCTTCTGTTCCGGCTTGGAAAGGACGAATTTATAATTCAAATACAGGAACAACTGTTCGCGAATATAATTTTGGTCAATATCTTCCGGATTTTATTTTGTGGAATGGATTTGATTCCGACGGAAAATTAGCAGAAGACGCAACTTATAAGTTTGAACTTTCTGCAACAGATTTTGCCGGAAATAATGGAACAATTGTTTCTAAAGATTCGTTTACTTTGGACACAAAACAAGCAAAACTTTTGCTTTCTTTAAGCGACACTGCATTTAGTCCAAATGGCGATAAAGTTAAAGATTCAATTCAATTTTTGCCAGTATTAAAAGACGCTTCTGGAGTTGAATCTTACAATTTGGAAATTCGCGATTCTAAAAATTCAAAAATACGAACAATAAGCGGAAATAAAACTTTGCCTTCTAGCATTGTTTGGGACGGAAAAAATTCTTCTGGTTCAATAAGCAAAGACGGAAGTTACGTTGCAACTTTAATTGTAACTACAACAAACGGAAACATAAGTTCTGTAGATTCTCCGTCGTTCATTATTGATACAGTTGCGCCTTCGCTTTCTGCTTCTGCACCTTGGTCGTTCTTTAGCCCAGATGGCGATGGAAATCAAGATACAATTCCTATAACTATAAGTGGTTGTTCTACTGAAAATCTTTGGACAGCAGAAATCCGCGATTCAAAAAATAAAGTTGTAAAACGCTATTCTTGGAAAGGCAAAATTCAAACAAACGGAAAAGATGAATTTGAATGGGACGGCTCTGATGAATCTGGAAATAAAGCACCAGACGGAATTTATTCAATAGTAATTGCTTCTACAGATCTTGCGGGAAATGCTTTTAGCACAACAATGTCTGGATTTACGCTTGATACTCGCGATACGAAAATTTACGTAACTGCCGAAAATGAAGGAATTTCTCCGAATGGCGATAAAGTTTTAGATTCGCAAAAATTCAATATAAAATCTTCTGTAAAAGACGGAATTCTAACTTGGAATTTTGACGTTAGAAGTGAAAATGGAACTTCGGTTCGCAGTTGGTCAGATAAGGATAGTTCAAATCTTCCGGAAAATATAACTTGGGACGGACTTAATAACGAAGGAAAAGTTGCGGAAGGAACATTTATTGGAACTTTAAATGTAACTTATAAAAAAGGAAATAAAGTTTCTGCAATTTCTGCTCCATTTATTTGTACTGCAATTCCGCCAATCTTAAATGTAAAAATTGCACCAGAATATTTTAGTCCAGATAACGATGGAACCGATGATGATTTGTTTATAAATCTTAGCGGAACTTCTAAAGCGTTAATTAAAAATTGGTCTTTTGTAATAAATGACCCTAATGGAAAAGCGTTCTGGCAAACAAAAGGAAATTCTTCTATTACAGAGCGAATTATTTGGGACGGACTTAGCAATATTCAAAAAAATTCTAAGGGTTACGCCGAACGAGTTCAGTCTGCAATGGATTATCCTTATGTATTTACGGTTTCTGACAATTTAGGAATGACAAGCGTTAAAAAAGGTGTAATTCCAATTGATGTTCTTGTAATTCGCGAAGGTGATGTTCTTAAAATGGCAGTTCCAGCAATTATTTTCCGTTCCGACAATGCAGACTTTAAGACAAACAAAGAAGTTGCAAATGGTCTTAATCCGGAACAAGCCAAAAATAATGAGCGTGTATTAAAACGAATTGCAGAAATTTTGAACAAATTTAAAGATTACAAAGTAAAAATTGTAGGACACGCAAATCCTGTTACAAATTTAGATGCAGAAGAAACTGAAGATAATCCGCGAGAATGGGGACCAGCGTTGATTCCTTTGTCTTCAAAACGCGCTGAATTTGTAAAAAATTATCTTGTAAAAAAAGGCGTAAGTGCATCACGTCTTTCTACAGAAGGAAAAGGCGGAACAGAAACTGTTGTTGACTACAAGGATAAAGACAACAACTGGAAAAACCGCCGCGTAGAATTTATTTTGGAAAAATAGTTAGTTAAACCCGCTTTGCTAAAAAAATATAAATTTTTTCAAAAATGTCATAAGTATGATTGACATAAAAGAAGAAAAATTATATATTAATACCACGTTCTAAAATGAACAGTGGTTGCTTAGCTCAGCTGGTAGAGCAATGGACTGTTAATCCATGTGTCGCAGGTTCAAAACCTGCAGCAGCCGAAAGGTTTCTCTTTTTGGGAAACCTTTTTTTATTTTAAAATAACTTTTAAGTT
>CAZJOU010000068.1:0-9437 GCA_964547685.1 uncultured Treponema sp.
TTATGATGCCAATACGAATGGCAGTAACAGGAAGCCGAGTTTCGCCACCGCTAATTGGTTCAATTTTAATTTTAGGCGTAGAAGATTCGTTAAAGCGAATTGAAAGAACGTTGAAAGCGTTTTAGGCGAATCGTCCTTGCGAGGCACGAAGTGCCGAAGCAATCTTATTAATGAAATACAATTTTTAAGATTGCCACGCCTACGGCTCGTAATGACGTTGCGAAAACGTAATGCGTCATTCCGCGCTTGACGCGGAATCTACTTGCTTGCACGTTTGCTCGGGCGTCCTTGCCCTCGCTTAACGATTTCAATTTGCAAGCAAATTGAATGCTTTATTTTGCGACATCGTGTCGCAAGTTATTTTTCAAAATTTTCTACCTGCCCACCACGTTTGCTCGGGCGTCCTTGCCCTCGCTTAACGATTTCAATTTGCAAGCAAATTGAATGCTTTATTTTGCGACATCGTGTCGCAAGTTATTTTTCAAAATTTTCTACTTGTTCTGTTAATAGCGGAATAAGTTGTTTTTTGCGGCTTACTACGTCTTTTAGGTAATAAGTGTGTTCTTCCATTTTTGGAAAGTTTATGAATGGTTCAAATTTTGGGTCGCTTGCAAGCAACAAAATCGAAGAAAGTTGCGTAATGTCCGTAACTAAAAGAGCAGAAAAAATTGCTTTGTTTCCGCGACGTTCAAGTTCAAGTTCCGTCATAAAATCTTCTTTTCTGTCCATAATTTCTTTTATGTTGCTAACTTCAATTTGACTTACAGTGTAAGAACCTTTTTCTTCTTGATATTCTTTCATATCTTGGTGAATTACTTCGCTTGCGCTTCTTCCTTTAATTCCGCTACCAGCAGTTAAAATTTCTTTTCCAAGCGACTGAATGTCTAAATCTGTAATGTTTGCTAAATATTCTGCAACTTGTTTGTCTGTTTCCGTTGTTGTTGTAGATTGCAAAATTAACGTGTCACTTAAAATTCCGCATAAAAGAAGAGATGCAATATCTTTTGGAATTGGAACTTTTGCTTCTTGATAAAGCGTTGTAATAATTGTAGAAGTAGAACCAAGCGGTTTATTTATAAAAGTTATTGGATAAGTTGTATTCATTGAACCAATTCTGTGGTGGTCAATTACTTCTATAATTTTATAATGTTCAATTCCTTCTACTGCTTGCGAAAGTTCGTTGTGGTCAACCAAAATAATTTCTATGTTCGGCTCGTTCGTTAAATCGTGTTCAGAAATAATTCCAATAACTTTGTTTTCTTCGTCTACAACAGGAAGTCGGCGAATTGGCGAATCTTTCATTGCAAGTTTAATTTTAGAAATTGTATCATTTATGTGAACTGCTTTAATTTCTGGGTCGGCCATAAGTTCAACTGGGGTAGAGTAAGCAATCATCATAACTGTGTCGCTTGTTGTATAAGGGCTCATAATTACGCTAACGCCATTTTTTTGCGCTTTTTCCTTAAGTTCTTTGCTAAGAATATAACCAGACGTAATTATTAAAAGTTTTACTTTGCGACTAATACATTCTTCGTAAATTTCTTTTCTGTCAGACGTAATTACAATAACATTTTCGCTTGCGTGTTCGTCTAACATTTGTTCAAACGCTTTGTCGCTTGCGCCACCAACCAAAATCGAAGATTTAAAAATTTCTTCTTGGTTCGTAACAACTAGCGGTTGCGCATTCATTGTGCGAATAATATTTCCAATGCTTGTAGAAATGTTTACTTTTGCTTCTGGATTTAAGATTGTAAGAATTTTTTGCGCAAACGCAGAATAATGAAGAAGAGCTTTGTAATGTCCGTTTTTATCTACAACTGGAATTGCGCGAAGTTGAGAATCTTGCAACTTTCTAATTGCTGTCCAAACTGGAATATCTTGTTGAACTGTTAAAGTTTCGTCTTCCATATAATATTCAACTTTTGGAGTAAGCGAAGACAAATATTTTGGCGATTTTACATTAAATTTTTTAAAAACATAATCTGTTTGCGGATTAAAATGTCCTGCACGAGCCGCAACGTAATTTTCGTAACCTAAAAGTTGCTTTAAGCGCGCGTAAGCAGTTGCCGCAACCGCACAATCTGTGTCTGGATTTTTATGACCAAAAATATATACAGTTTTTTTCATAGTTTTATGATAATATAGAAACAATATTTTGGAAACCGGAGAAGAAAATGAAAAAACTTGCTTTTGCCTTATTGCTTCTTGCATTTTTTGCAAATTTTATTTTTGCACAAAAACTTATTAGTGAAAAACCCATTGTTACTAAAAAAATTTATACAAAGTTCGAAGACGTAAAAGATTCTATCAATATTACAGTTGAGCAAATGAACGAAGATTTGGATATGTTTTGCTATCTTTTAGAAACTGCATATATTGGCTATGAAGATATGCTACAAAAAGGTTTTAATATTGAAGAATTTAAAAATTACGTAAATAAACAAGTTAAAGGTCAAGAAACTTGTTCTGTTCAAAAATTTTGTATAAATCTTATTAACGGAATTAAAAAATTTATACAAGATTCTCATTTTTCAATTTATAATTCAGATTATGCTTATTTTCCTAGTGAAAAACACTTTGTTGCATTTTCTAATACTTATGTAAAAAAAATAGACGGAAAATACATTGCACAAAAAGGTGGAACAGCAAAAGCCGGTTCAGTTTATACAGGAAAAGAAGAAAATCTTTTCTTATATCCAGCAAAAGGTGAAGACATTTATAGAGTTGGGCTTTTCGTTTTAGAAGACGAAAAAGTTTTAAAATATCCATTTTCTTTTAATAATGAAGATGTAATTTTACCTGTAAAAGTAGAAGAACCAAAAGATTTTAATGGCGAAACAATTTTTAATTCAATAGAATCAGTGGATTCTGGTTATGCTAGTGTAAGTTCTTTTTGGGTAGATCCTGTTGCAAGTAATGCAGAAAAAAATAAAAGTCTTGTTCAATTAAATAAATTTTTACAAAAAAGCATTGAATGGCAAAATAAAAAAAATATCATTATTGATTTGCGTGGAAATCCTGGTGGAACACTTTATATTCCTGCAAGATTTATTATTTCTCTTTATGATTCTTATGAATCAATTTCTGCTTCGTTAGAATATGAATATGAAGCAGATAATTGGATTCCTTTTGATTTCTATGTTACTTATTCACCAACAACATTAAATGCTTTGTTGCAGTATAATATTAATTCTGGAATGAATACTTATTATATTTTTAAAGAACTTGAAGAAATGAAAGAAAAACCAGTTCGCCGTATTTATAAATACGATGCAAGTTTAGCTGAATGGACAGAGCCAAGTTTTAAAGGAAATATAATTTTTCTTGTTGATAAAACTACAGCAAGTGCTAGTGAATTTATGATTTTTGAAACAAAAGAAGCATTTGGCGATAAAGTATTTGTTGTTGGAACAAATACTTCTGGTTGTGTTGAATATGTTTCTATTTATAGTATGTTTCTTTATAATTCTGGCTTAGCAGTTTCTTTTGGATTTAATAAGAATGTAGAAATCCAAGATTTTTTTTCAGAATGGAAAGGCGAAACAATAGGAATTTTTCCAGATTCTTGGTCTTCTAAAGAAGATTTAAACGAAACAATTTACAAAATTACAAATGACAAAAAAATGAAGAAGTTACTAAAAGAAAAATTATTAAATTAATGAACTAGTTTTTAATAGAAACGTGTCATTCCCGTGTTTTGTATAGCGTGTCATTCCCGTGCTAGACACGGGAATCTATTTGTTATAGATTATCGGGTCAAGCCCGATAATGACACGCTATTCAAGTCTCTTGCGTATAATGACACGTTATTAAAGCCCGAGTATGACACGCTATTTTGCTTATTTTGCAAAATCTTCTAAAACTTCTTTTAAAATTGCAAGACCAGCATCTATTTCTTTGTACGAAATGTTAAGTGGCGGAACAAAACGCAAAACATCATCGCCTGCAGTAGAAAACAAAAGTCCCTTTTTTAAGCAAGATTTTTCTATTTCTGTTGGATTTTTTTCTACTTGAACGCCAATTACAAGTCCGCGCCCGCGAATATCTTTTATGTATGGAATTTTCCAACTTGCAATTTTATTTTTTATGTAGTTGCCTTTTTCTAAAACGCTATCAAAAAATTCGGGTGCAGTTAGCGTGTCTAAAACAACGTTTGCTGCAGCGCAAGCAAGTGGATTTCCTGCAAAAGTAGACTGATGGTCGCCCGCTACAAAAACGTTGCCTTTGCCACGATAAAGACACGCGCCCATTGGAACACCACCAGCAATGGCTTTTGCAAAAGTTACAACTTCTGGATTTATTTCTAATGCGGTGCTTGCCATAAGGGCGCCGCAACGTCCCATGCCGGTTTGCACTTCGTCGCACATAACTATTGCGCCCGCTTTTCGCGCCGCTTCTGCAGCAGCCTTTGCCCATTCTGGATTTAGCGGAATAACTCCGCCTTCACATTCAACTGGTTCCATAAATAAAGCGGCAGTTGTTTCGTCAAAAGCGTTTTCTAGCGCGCTAAAGTCGTTTGCTTTTATTGTTTTAAAACCTTCTAAATAAGGCGCGAATGCATCTATATGGAATTTTTGCTGCCCAGTTGCAGTTAAAGTTGCAAGCGTTCTTCCATGAAAAGATTTATCTAAAGTAACAATAGTTTTTCGTTTTGCGCCGCCATTAAGTTGACCATATTTTCGCGCAAGTTTAATAGCCGCTTCGTTTGCTTCTGCGCCAGAATTTCCAAAATAAACGCCTTCAAATCCGGTTGCTTTTAAAAGTTTGTCTGCATATAAAACGCCAATATCGCTAGTAAAATAATTACAAACGTGAATTTGCCTTTTTGCTTGCTTAGAAATTGCTTTTACAAGTGGCTTAAAATCGTGTCCCAACGCATTAACTGCAATTCCCGCTAAAAAATCAATATATTTTTTGCCATTTACATCTGTAAGCGTGGAACCTTTGCCCTTAGCAAAAGTAACATCAAAACTTCCATAATTGTTTAAAACTTTTGGATTTCCCATAATTTTTTCTCCATAAAAATTGTCTATGTTCTTGCGTAAATCTATATTTCAGAATAACTTATATTTTAATTTATTATTCTGGATTTTGGTAGCCATACAGAATTCCAACAACAACATTTGAACTGTTATAAAAAATTTGTAATTCTCTAAAATCTGACAAAATATAATAATACTCCCATTCCATTCTAGCTCTGTCACAATTAAAAAATTTTCCAAATCCTAATTTTTCTTCTATTAAATCTTTTGAATCTCCACATTTTATAGAAAGTCCATCTATATAAATTTCAAAAATGGAAGATGTTAAATAAATAATATTTATTTTCTGAATTGCTCTGTAGCAATAAATATCAATATTTTCAAATTCATAACAAATTAAATCCCATTTTTTGTTTTGGGATTCCTTTTTTACATATGTACTTTTAGGAAAACCAATCAAATCTATAAATTCTTTTTTAGGCATATCTAAATAAAGATTTTTACTTTGAGAAAATAAATAAGTCTTACAGAAAATGTTTTTTGATAAAATCAAAAAGAATATTATTACAATTTTTTTTATGTTTTTTATGACCATTATTAATCTCCATCTGAATATAAAATCTTTGCAGGATTATCAAATTTATTAGATTTATCATAATGTCCATCTTTGTTTCCATCATATCCTAAATGTAAATGTGAACCAATAACGTTTCCTGTTGAACCAACTTCACCAATTTTTTGTCCAGCATGAACTTCTTCGCCTACATTTACTGTTATTTTACTTTGATGTGCATAAAGAGAATGAGTTCCATCTTCATGTGTAAGTTCAATATATTTTCCATAACCTCTTGAATTATTTGGATTATTTTCAATTTTAGTAACAATTCCATTTTTTATAGCATTTATTCTTGTTCCTTTAGGAGCAGCAAAATCCATTCCGTTATGTCCAGAGTTTGTAATTTTTCCGTTGGAAAGTTCAAAAACTTCTCTTTCTCCCCAAACACTCGTAACATTTTGAGCATCATTCCATGTTTTTCCTATGGGCGTTGCTATTCCATTTGATATTTCGGCAAGTTCATTTAAAATAATTTTATTTGATTTTTCTTCGGTAATATTACCTTTCATTGTATTTGTAAATATTGTCTGATTAGATAAATCTTCACCAATATGAAACCAACAATTTTCAGACGAGTTATCTAATTCTAAACTTTCATAGGCGATTTCAATTTTTTCAACAAGTAAAGAATTATTAAATTTTGCTTCTAATTTAGGACCAATCCATCTAACTGGTAAAGCTCTGAAAAAGTTCCATCGTTTTACTTCTTCATTAGAATTATATAAAACTATAGAACCATTTTTTCTTTCAATTTTTCTTTCTATAATATTTTGTTTATACCAATTAAAAAGTTCATTGTTGTCATTTATGCCTTTTTCAAGAATTAGATTTGAAAATCTAGTGTGAGAAGGAAAATTACGAATACCATATCCACCTTCTTCATAACTAAAAACTTCTGTTTCTACTTCAAGACCGCTACATTTTTGAAACCGTGTAGTTAATATTCCATCTAGTTCTATTGCAAAATAAATAGTTGATGAACTCTTTGGATTTCCCATAATTTTTTCTCCATAAAAATTTTACGAACCGTAGCCTTGCGAAGCGCATTACGAACAGAATTGCCCCGCGAAGCGAGTTGCGAACACAACCGACAACACGGATGTTGTCGAAAGATTTTTTGCTAATACAACATAGTTCCAATTCCTCTGTCGCTAAACATTTCTATTAATAGCGAATGAGGAACGCGACCGTCAATTATGTGCGTTCGTGGAACGCCACCTTTTAGTGCAATCATACAACATTCAACTTTTGGAATCATTCCGCCAGCGATAGTTCCGTCTTCTATTAAACTTGGAACAGTTGGCATAGGAATTCGCGTAATTAAAGTTTTTGGGTCGTTTACATCTTTTAAAACGCCAGAAACATTTGTAAGTTGAACAAATTTTTCTGCTTTTAATGCAACGGCAATTTTTGCGGCGGCTGTGTCGGCATTTATGTTGTAAAGATTTTCGTCGCCAGTTTCGCCAAGTGCAACAGTAGAAATTACAGGAATATAATCTTTTTCTAGCAAATCGTTTATAATTTCTGCGTGAACTTCTGTTACTTCGCCAACAAAACCTAAATCAACGCCATCTTTTTGAATTTTTTTTGCGCGCAAAAGTCCGGAATCAACACCAGAAAGTCCAACCGCTTTTCCGCCTTCTTGCAAAAGAATGCTAACAATATCTTTGTTCAATTTTCCAGTAAGAACCATTTGAACAATTTCCATTGTTTCTTTATCTGTATAGCGAAGTCCGTTTATAAATTTAGATTCTTTACCAACTTTTTCTAGCATTTTGTTTATTTCTGGTCCGCCACCGTGAACTAAAACAACTTTTATTCCAATTGTGCTTAAAAGAACAATGTCTTTCATAACGGCTTTTTTTAAATCTTCGTTAAGCATTGCGTTTCCGCCGTACTTTACAACAACAGTTTTTCCAACCCATTGCTTAAAATAAGGCATTGCTTGAATTAAAACATCTGACCAATGTTCGTTATCTAAAAGTCGTCCGCGATTTTCATCTTTTTGAATATCTAAACCTGGCATAAAAAACTCCTTTTTTTAATTAATAATTAATAATTTATAATGAATAATAGGACGAGGGAGCAAAGCGACCAATGTCCTGTGTAGAAAGGGTAGGCGAAAATGCGAAGCAGTTGAGCCTAGGGAAAGGCTTTTCCCTTCCAAAATTTTTTACTTCCCACTTCCAACTTCCTAATTATTAATTATAAATTATGCATTAAAAATTATGCATTATTTAAGTTCTGTAATCTCCGTTAATTTTTACGTAATCGTAGGTTAAGTCGCAACCCCAAGCAGTTCCTTCTGCTTTTCCGTCTTCTAGCGTTACAAGAATTTCTACGGCTTCTTCGGAAAGTATTTTTTTTGCCTGCTCTTCATCAAAGTTTAAGGGCGTTCCGTTATGGAAAACTTCTATTGTGTTTTCGCCAGAACCAAAACTTTCGTCATCTTCTTCAAAATCGCCACCGCAACAACCGCAAGTGCAACCTATCGGATGCGTTACTTTTACCAAAGATTTAGCGTTAAAATATCGTTTTGCGCCACGTTTGCTAGAAAAATAAACGCACGTTTTTTCTGGAGTAAAGTCAAATCCGCTGTAACCCATTGCGCACAAAATGCGTCCCCAGTTTGCGTCGCGACCAAACATTGCAGCCTTTACAAGCGAAGAAGAAATAACTTCTTTTGCAAGTCCGCGCGCAGTTTCTACATCTTTTGCGCCTTTAACGTTACATTCAATTAAACGAGTTGCGCCTTCGCCGTCCGCCGCAATTTTCATAGCCATAATTCTGTTCATTTTGTTAAGTGCGGCTAAAAATGTTTTGTAATCTTCGTTTTCTTCGGTAATTTCCGCGTTTTCTGCCATTCCGTTAGCAAGCAAAAGCAAAGTATCGTTTGTAGAAGTGTCGCCGTCTACCGAAACGCAGTTGTAAGTTTCTTTAATAGAGTTGCGAAGTGCTTTTTCGCACATTTTTGCGCTAATCGCAACGTCGGTTGTAATAAAAGAAAGCATTGTTCCCAAATTTATGTGAATCATTCCGCTTCCTTTGCACATTGTTCCCATTCGGCAAGTTTTTCCGCCAAGCGTAAATTCTACAGCACATTCTTTGTAGTGAGTGTCGGTTGTCATAATTGCAATTCGCGCTTCTTCGTGGCCTTTTTTAGAAAGTCCTTTTGCTAAATCCGCAATTTTTGCTTCTATTTTTTCTACAGGAAGTTGTTGACCAATTACGCCAGTTGAACAAACCGCAACATTTTCCGCCGGAACGTTCAGCGCGTTTCCTGCAAGAAGCGCCATTTTTTCTGCAACTTTTTTTCCTTGTTCGCCAGTGCAACAATTTGCGTTTCCAGAATTAGCAATTACAGCCTGAAGAGTTCCATTTGCAATGTTTTTTTTGGTAAGTTTTACGCTTTCCGCCTTTACCCGATTCTGAGTAAAAACGCCCGCCGCATTGCAAGGCTTTTCTGAATAAATTAAAGCAGTGTCGTTAGTTTTTCGGCTTTCTTTTATATGACACAAAATTCCGTTTGCGGTAAATCCGTTTGCCGCAGTAACTCCGCCATCAATAAATTTAATCTCAGACTGCATATTTATACACTCCATTTGCATATTTTTACAAAAGTATAATGTTTTAGAATAACTGTAGCAACTAGTTTTATAAATATGAATTATTAATTATTAATTATTAATTAAGTTGGGGGAAAGCCTTCCCCTCGGCTCAACTGCTTCGCATTTTCGCCTACCCTTTCTAGCGGGGATGGTCTCGCAGGGGCTCGACCAAGACTCGCTAAAACTGCTACGTCACTCGCAGTTTTACGGCTTCGCCGTCGCTCCCTACCC
>CAZJOU010000069.1:0-5079 GCA_964547685.1 uncultured Treponema sp.
AACGGGGCGTTGCGGGGTGTCCCCGCACGGTGGGTAGCGAGCAACGAAGTGCGAGCGTAGGGCGGTTGTCCGCCCTTCAAAAAGGATATTAAATGAATACACGAGAAGATAAATTTAGTCGCTTGATGGAATCGATTCCGCCAAGTGGAATTAGAAAGTTTTTTGAAATGCTTATTGGGCACGACGATGTTATTTCGCTTTCTGTTGGTGAACCGGATTTTCCAACGCCATGGACAATGCGCGAAGAAGCATTTTATCATTTGGAAAAAGGCCACACTTCTTACACAGGAAACCGCGGTCTTATTGAATTGCGCGAAGAAATTTGCAAATATCTTGAACGTTACAAACTTTATTACAATCCAGAAACAGAAATTCTTGTTACGGTTGGCGCAAGCGAAGGCGTTGACGCTTCTTTAAGAGCGATTTTGAATCCTGGCGACGAAATTATTGTTTGCCAGCCTTGTTACGTAAATTACACTCCGCTTGCAGTTTTAACCCAAGCAAAAGTTGTTCCGATTGATACAAGTCCGAACTTTTATCCAACGGCAGAGCAAATTCAAAAAGCAATTACGCCAAAAACAAAAGCAATTATGATGTGCACGCCGAACAATCCAACTGGAACAATTATTCCTGCAAGCGAATTAGAAAAAATTGCGAAGATTTGCGTAAAAAATCAGATTTGGTGCATTTCTGACGAAATTTATTGCGAACTTGTTTACGATGACGCAAAGCACGTTTCCATTGGTTCGTTTCCGGGAATGAAAGATTACACGATTGTTCTAAACGGATTTTCTAAATCTTTTGCAATGACTGGTTGGCGAATTGGATTTATTGCCGCTCCAGCAGATTTAATTACGCAACTTGTAAAACTTCACGGCTACAATTCAATTTGCGCGCCAATTTTTAGTCAATATGCAGCAACAGAAGGATTAAAAAACGGCTGGAAAGACGTAGAAAAAATGCGCGTAAGTTACCAACAGCGACGCAATTTAATGGAAAAGCAATTTAACGAAATGGGACTTCCTGTTCCAGAGCCAAAAGGCGCGTTTTATATGTTTCCAGACATAACTTCTACAGGAATGACAAGCGAAGCGTTTGCAACTGAACTTTTTAACAAGCACAATGTTGCCGTTGTTCCAGGAAGCGTTTTTGGTCTTGGCGGCGAAGGTCATATTCGCGTTTGTTATGCAACTGCAATTGATAAAATTAAAATTGCAATGCAGCGAATTGCGGAATTTGTTAGCGAATTAAGAAAGTAGAATATAGAATAGTAAAAAGAAAGTTTTAGGAGCGAACTGATGATTTCTATTTTGGTTGCAATTATTGTTGCGTTAGTTCTTATTATAATTCTTGCTGCTGTGTTTAGCCGTTCTTCTAATTCTTCTGCTAAAGGTGGCAAAAAAGAAAAAAAGATAAACAATTCTGTAGTTATAAAAGACGCTACAAAAAAACTTAATCGCGATCCTAACAACGTTTCTGCATTAGAAGCGTTGGGCGAAGTTTATTATTCTACTCAAAATTACGAAAAAGCACTTCCAGTTTATCAGCGACTAGAAGAATTGCAAAAAGTTCATCCTACTACAGACGAAAAGAAAATTACGCTAAGACACGGAATTTGTTCGTACAAACAAAATCAGTTTGAAAATGCAATGCATTCGCTTTCTTTGGTGTTGCGTGAAGATCCACAAAATTTTGACGCAAACTTTTATTTAGGCGAAGTTTTGATGCAAAAAAATGAATACGAAAAAGCATCTTTGGTTTTTAAAAGAGCGGTAAAATTAAAACCAGAAGATTCGGATTCTATTTCTGAACTTGGAAATGCACTTTTTAAGGCAAAAAAATATAGAGAAAGTTTAGTTTATTTAAAGAAAACTGTTGAACTGAATCCAGAAAATAAAGAAGCACTTTTTAATCTTGCTTCTGCAATGAACGAAACTGGTTATGGCGAAAAAGCATTAAAACTTTTTATGCATCTTAGAACGAATCCAACTTTTGGTGCAAAAGCGTGTCTTGCGGCAGGCGGAATTCACGAAAGACAAAACAAGCCAGACGAAGCAGTTCAAGATTATGAAATTGCGTTAAAATTGGAAAATGTTGACCAAGAAACGAAACTTTCTATTTATTACAAACTTGCTCATACGCTTCTTACGCAAAAAAACATTGGAAAAGCGCTTTTTTATTTGCGCCAAATTCAAAATCTTACGCCAAACTATCGAGATGTAAACGCGCTTATTCAACGTTACCAAGAATTAAATCAAAATTCTAATTTGCAAAGTTATCTTATGAGCGGAACTAGCGACTTTGTTGCTCTTTGCCGCAAATTTGTTTCGGGTTATCACCCAGATTCTTTTGTAAAAATAGAAGACATTAATGTTGCGGCAGATAACGTAGAAGTTTTTTGCGAAGTTCAATCTGCAAAGTGGACGCAAACCGAACTTTTTAGATTTTACCGAAGCACTGGCGCTATTGGCGAACTTTACATTCGCGATTTACATTCTAAAATTCGCGACATAAAATGCGACAAAGCGTATTGCGTAACGGCCGGAACTTTTACAGAAGAAGCAAAAAAATATGTAGAAGGTCGCCCAATAGATTTAATAGAAAAAGCGCGCCTTGTACAAGTTTTAAAAAAACTAGATGTTGGCGTAAATTAGCGCGCTATTTTTTTATTACCACAAGATTGCGTTCGTGGTTTTCTAAAAACGGAACTTTTAGCGAAAAGACTTTGTATTCTGGGATAATTTCTTTAATTCCGTTCATTTCGTCATTTATGTTTTCTTTTTTAGCTTTGTACGCAACTAAATAGCCGCCTTTTTTTGTTAGCGAAAGAAGAGTTTTTGCCATTTTTTTGTCTAGCGGACGAAAAGCGCGAAAAGTTGCAATGTCAAAACTTTCTGGCGGAACTTTTTCTGCTTCTTTTTTTAGAACAGAAATATTTTTTAGCCCACAAATTGCAGCACAATTTTCCAAAAAAGCGCAACGCTTGTCCATTCGCTCTACAAGTGTAAATTGCACTTGTGGAAAAGCGGCTGCTAGCGGAATTCCCGGAAGTCCGCCACCAGAACCAATGTCGGCAATTGTTGGCGTTTTTGCAAAGCTTTCGCAAAGTTCAGAAATTATTTTGTACGGCGCAAGACTATCTAAAATATGATTTACAACAATTTCGTCATAATCGCTTGTATTTGTAAGATTGTAAGCGGAATTAAAAAGGATAATTTCTTTAATGTATTTGTCTAAAGTTTCGGCAAGTTGCGTAACATTTTCTTGTGCAATTCCAACTTGCTGTAAACCTTGTAGTAAAATTTTATTCATCGCCAATGTCTATTAATAAATCCATATTCCAAGTGTCAGAAACATATTTTAAGGAAACAAGATTTCCTGTTTTTTCTGCTTTTAATTTGGGTTTTTGCGTTAGTTGATATAAAAACGAATATTCATTTTTATAATCTTGAATTACTTCCGGTTCTACAAAATATCCGGCAGAAGTTCCGCAATTTCCGTCTGCTTTAAATAAAAGATAAAAAGTTTCTTCGCGATTTTTTCCATCAGTTGTAAATTTTCTGTCGCCAGTAAGCAAAAATGAACCATCATTTTCTTTTTTGCTAAAATAAGTTGTGCGAATTGTATCTTTTATATTGTAGCCATTTACTAAAAATCTTAAAATTTGCGGATTAAATTCGTGATTTTTGCTTTGCGTTTCTTGCGTACCAGACGTTGTAATTGGCAAACTGATTTTTTTTACGGCTTCCGTATTTTGTTCAGTTTTTTGCTTTAATTCTTCTAGTTCGGCTAAAACTGATTGTAGCAAAACGTCGTTTGAATTATTAGAAGCATATTGATTAGAAATTGCGCTTTCGTTTCCTAAAAGCGAATAAATTCCACCAAAAAGTCCGTCGCTTCCTAAAGTTGCAATGTCGCTAGCCGTAAGATGATTTAAAATATTTTGCGTAGACAAAGTTGCAGCCGAACTTTTCGTAGTTTCCGAAGAAACAGAAGTTTCGCTACTTTTTTCTGCACTTTTCGTTTGTGCGCTTGCAGTTTCTGAAGCAGTTTTGTTAGAAATATTTGTTTGCGTTCCTGGCGTGTAAAACTTTGTTCCTAAAGTTGGTGCCGAAATTTTTGGCATTGCAGGACTTTCTGGCGAAGAAATACTTGGCATAGAAATAGAAGGCATAGTAACTTGGCAAAAGGCGTTTGCAGAAAGTAGCAAAAACGCTAAAACTTTACATATTCGCAAGGCTTTCCTCCACGTATTCAAGGCGTTGCGTTAATTGCGCAATAGTTTTTTCCAAGCGATTTTTTTCTTTTTCTAATTTTCCGCGCGCATCTAATTGTGGCGCAGAATGTGCTTTTTGCTTCATCATTTCGCGAACAGAAGCTGGACTTTTTCCTTGCAAAAATTCTTTTTCTGCTTCTTCGCGATCATCTTTTTTTCGTGCCGAAGCAACAATTTTCATATTTTCAAAACCAATAGCTGGATTTACTTGAACGCGCGCAACTTTCTGAATATCTTTTGCAGTATTGCGCGGCAAACACAAAACTCTGTCAATATAATCTTCATAACGAATGTTTGCTTCTTCGCAAAGTTCGTGCGCTCTTATTAAAAGTTTTCCAAATTCTTGCATTAATTTGCCATTTGCTTCCAAAAAATCTTTTTTAATTTTTTCAGTTAATTCTGCAAGTTCTTTGTTGCTTTCCCATTCAAGTTTGTAATAACCTTTTTCTTCTGCAATTAAAAGCAAATCGTTAAATTTAGACCAAAAGTGTTGATTATGCACTTTTGCGTTATAAACAGTTCCTGCGTTTCCGGTTGTTTTAAGCAATTCTTCCGACTGAAGATGATGTGTATATTCGTGGATTGCCGTGTAAATTAACTGATTTTCGTTTTTAAAATTTTTGTTGTGCAAAAAAATTTCGTGCGTGTCTGGCATATAAAAACCGTTTACACGTTTACTTTCTTTTCCAGTTTGAGTTACTGTAAAATCCAATTCTGTTGGCGCAATATCCAAAAGAATTTCTTTTATTCTAGCGTTTTCCATTTTTTATAATTTTCCAAAAATAGATTGCCGTGTCAAGCAC
>CAZJOU010000069.1:5179-9353 GCA_964547685.1 uncultured Treponema sp.
TTTTTTGCCATTGCGGCGCGAATTTGGTCGGCAAACAACTTGTTTTGGTCGCTTCGTTCTGGAACAGAAAATTTTGGTTTTCCGTCTTCTTCCGAAATTCTGTAAATGCGTTTTGGATTTGCAGAATAAGCCGGACTATCTGGATTATTTATCCACCAGTCAAGAACAGAAAGAATACAAAGCGTATATTTTAAAAGATTTGCATTGTTTGCGTTTGTATTTGCAGTTGTATTATTTCCGCCAAGCAAAGTGTCCAATCGTTTAGAAATTTCGTTCGGAATGTCAAATTTGTAATGTTCCCACGGATTTGCAATCATTTCTACATCGCCGCGGGCCGCTGCAACTTTGTCGCAAAGACTAACTGCTTCTGTAAGGTAGCGACGCGCAAAATCCGTGCGCAAAAAAAGCGGTTTATATTTGCTTTCGTCTTGTGGGCGTTCCAAAATAAGTTGGTCAAACTTAAAGTTAGGAAGAAAATGCCATTTTGTTTGCCACAAAAGCGAAGTAATTAATTTTTTGCCAAATTGCGAATCTTCGTAGTCGTCTTGCGAATAAATTTGATTTACCAAATCGTTTAGCGGTTCGCAATAAAGGTTTTCAAAAACATTTTCGCGGTAAGCCGACCAATCGTCCATAACGGCTGTAATTGTATCTGCGCTTTTACTAGAAGCGGATTCTGTTGTAGTTTGCGAAAACTTAATGTTTCGGCAACCAACAAAGCAATCTTCTAGAATTCGTAGCAAAACTACAGTTATTTGAAGTGGATTTTCTGGATTTAAAACATTAAATCCATCGGCAAAATGGTACAACGGCTGGAAGTACGGAAACATATCTGGATGATTTTCCATTTGATTAAATCCCGCTTGCGGAAAAAGTTGATCCAAAAGTTTTATTCCAGTTTGAACAACTTGATCTTTTGCTCCTCTTTCTGGCGCGCGCGAAACTTTTTTGTCGGAAGATTGTTCACTGTTTTTATTTTCTTTGTTTTTTTCTGGCAAAAGCAAATCGTATTTGTGCAAACCAACGAATTTTAAAATATCTGCAACTTTTACTTTAAAGAAATCTGGATATTCTTCGTAAGTGTCGGAACACATTCGCATTAAAAGCGGATAGCATTTTTTTATAATTTCATTTTGAATGTAAAGCCAATCTGTAATTGCTTTTTTTGCAAGCGAAGAAAGTTTTTCGTGCGGAGAATCTGGATAAGAAACTTCGTCTGTATAAATTTCTTTTATCAATTTTGGAATTTTGTTTTCGCCATAATAATAAACTTGAATTAAAGGTTTATAAACTGCGCGAATGTACGGAATTAAATCTTGAACAACGTACGGTTCTGGCAAATCTTGAATTTCTATGTGAGTAAGTTTAATTGTTTGCATTGTCCAACCAGCAACCATTCGTAAAAACTTAAACTTAGTTTCTGTTCCGTTTGCAATTTTTGCTTTATAAGAAGCCGGCGCAATTTGAATTAAAGTTTTTATTACAGTTATAAAACTAGACAAAGTATCTATGTGATGTCGCAAAGTTACTGTGCAAAATTCAGAAATAACATGTTCGTGTCCATTTGTCTGAAAATATTTTATAAAATTAAAAATTCCGTAATTTGGTTTAATTGAATATTCCGAACTCATCATAAGTTTATCAATTAAAGAATTTACTTTTTGACCAATTGGCGGAAGTTCTTCTTGTCGTTTTCTAGAGCCAGTTCCGTGATGTTCAGTTTCGCTTTCGTTAGAAGAATTTTCTTCCGAAGACGCAGAAGCAGTTTGGCGCATAAGCCGCCCAGTTCCTTTTGTTGACCTAGAAAGTGAATTTTTATTTTCTGAACGTTCGTACATAACCTCTCCTCCAAGTTTTTTTGACATTATTTCTGCTTCGCTTGGATCTATATCGCCGATTGCTTTTCTTGTTTTATCTAAAGTTCCGGGAGCCCAATCCGCTTGCTTTGGTCGTTTTCCTTCTTCTTCCATATTTCCCCCATACTTTTATAATCTAATATGACTTTTTTTTACTATTCCAGAACAATTTTTTAGAACAATTTTTTCGCCAGAATCAGAAACTAAAACTCCGTCAAAAGTTCCGTAAATTGTTGTATAAACATTTCGCATAATAAGAATGTCTAAATTTCTGTTGCTAACAGAAATTGGATTAAAAGACAAATCAACCATTCCTTCTGTATCTTGTGCAACCCATTTTTTTTCTATTCCAAATGGATTTGTAATTTTTACTGGTGGCAAAGCAGTTAAAGTTTCGTCTACAGAAAGAAAATTATCGTTATAAGTGTCTTCGTCCAAAGAATCCTGACTTGTGTTGGAAACAGAAAAAATAACGTTTTTGCCGTTAATGTTAGCAAGTCCGTACATAAAAATACTAGAAGAACGCGGCTTTAAATATGTGCGGTTTAGCATAAAAAGACCAAGTCCCTTTGCTTTAGGAATTTCTTTTATGTTATGCCGATATTTTCCTGTGTTTAAGCCACCTTCTAAGATTAGCGGAATTAGCCAAGTTGCCGAACATCGTTGCGTTGTTGGCGCAGGATTTACAAACAAAACTTCTTTAGAATCTTCTTCTAGGCGTGCAAGATATTTTGCCTTTACTGCCGGACGAAATTTATCGCCACGAACAGTAAAAGTTAAAGAAATTTTTTTGCGTTTTCGGCTCCAACTTATTTTTATGTAGCGACTTTTGCCAAAAGTATTGCAAGACGCTTCGTAAGTATTTGTAGGAACAAATCTTTTTCTTGGTCCCATAAAAGAATGGTAAGCAAGTTTTTGCCCGCTCTCTTTGTTCCAAAAAATTACTTCCGCAAGACCAAACGCCTTGTCGTCAAAAAATTCCGCAAGACCAATATAATTTTCTACAGAAAAAACAAAGCAAACTCGGCTTTTTATTCTAAAGTTAGAAAATAAAGTAGAAGTTGGAATTCCAGCAAAAGGAGCTTTTACTCCACGAATATCAACAGCAGAAGAAACGCCTGCATAAGAACCAAAATTAATTTTTCCATTTTGCACAATATGTTCAGGTGCTTTTATAAGAGGTCTACAATACACAAAAATCCTCGAATTAGGCTGTGAACTTTCTCTTTCTTCTATTATATAAGATTAAAGTTGACTTATCAAATTTTATTTTGCACAAGCGTGTCATTCCAGTGCTTGACACGGGAATCTACAGAAAAATTGTGTCGCAATGTAATTTTCTTTTACTATTTACATAAAAATCGTTATACTTGTTGTATTGAGGGAATCTATAAAAATAGGAGAACCGTATATGAAGGAAATGCTGGTTCTTTTTTTTACTGTAGCAATTACAGATTTTTTTGCCGAAATGGGCGATAAAACCCAATTTATGCTTATTGGACTTTCTGGAAAATACAAATTGCGGGATGTTATTATTGGAACATTGTCCGCAATTATTGTTTTAAACGGAATAGCAGTTTTTGCAGGCGGAATTTTTAGCGAATTTGTTCCAGATTGGGTAATTAAGTTTATTGCTTCTGCCGCTTTTTTCTATTTTGGAATAACTTCGCTATTACGCGTTGCAGATGATGACGAAGATGCAAAAGAAAGCAAAATAAAAATTGCTTCGCTAGCAGTTTTTTGCACATTTTTTATTGCAGAACTTGGCGACAAAACTCAACTTACGGCAATTACATTTGGAGCAAACGGCGGACTAGCAAAAGCATTTGTTATTTGGGCAGCGTGCGTTGTTGGCTTTTTTGCCGCAGACATAATTGGAATGTTAATTGGTCTTTTGTTAAAGAAAAAACTTCCAGAAGGATTTTTAAACATAATTTCGTACGTTTTATTTAGTTTTTTCGGTTTTTCCACATTAAACGAAGCATTAAACCTTTTGCAAACATTTATTACAAAAAAATCGCCAGAAGCAGAAGTTCCTAAAATTTTAGTTTTTGTTTTAGTTTCTATAGTCTTTATTTTGCTAAGCGTTCTTGCATTCTTATCGCGCCGAAAAAAAATGAACAAAGTCGAAAGTTAGCAAAAAAAGCGTAGTAAGAAAAACGTTGCAATTACGTTTTTTTTGCATTGGAAATTATATTTTTTTAAATTCTTTTGTGATTCACGAGCTCTTCGCGAACATCTATTTGCAGTTTAGTGCGTCATCCCTAGGAACAGAAATTACCTCGTGTAATTTCTGTTCCATTTCAAATGCTTCGCAT
>CAZJOU010000070.1:0-9212 GCA_964547685.1 uncultured Treponema sp.
AGCAGAATACGATTACAAAACCGATATAAAAGTTAAACAACAAGAAGCATTTGAAAAAGGTATAGACATTCAAAAAGCAGAAGACGAAAAACTTCTTGCAGAAAAAGATGATGAACTTGCACGGCAAGCAGCAGAACTTGCAAAACAAGCAGCAGAGAACAAACGCCTGCTTGAAGAAATCGCTAAACTAAAGGCAAAGTTGTAAGGTACGAAATATGTTAATAGCAGAATATGATTACAAAACCGATATAAAAGTTAAACAACAAGAAGCATTTGAAGATGGCATTGCACAAGGCGTAGCGCAACAAAAAGCAAAAGATGAAAAGTTGCTTAAGCAAACAGTTGCACAAAAAGATGCGGAAGTCGCTAGGCAAGCAGCAGAGATTATGAATCAAGCAAAACGAATTGCAGAACTAGAAGCCTTATTAAAATCAAAGCGTTCTTAGATTATCTTTTAAATGTAAAAATAGGCTATTCGTTTTTGATTATTATACGAAAATTCACATAAAAATACTTCATTGCGAATTGCAAAGCCAGCCATAAGTCGTCATTGCGAGCGTAGCGAAGCAATCTTATCTGTGAAGGAAAATGCCACACACACAGTCAAAGCAAGTGCGTATGACTGTGGAGCCGACTAACGCCGGCTCTTATTGTTATTCCGTAAGCCATTTACCGAATTCGATGTTTGTGCCTAAGTAGCCGACTACTGGAGTTCCGTTGGTGTCAAAACCTAAATTTACATTCTTAAACTTGGAATCGCCACCTTGTGGTGCTGTTATTGCTGGCACTGTCATATATTCCCAATTGCCAGTTGTATAGTTATTTGAATCGACTCCAGCAGAAAGAGAACCAACATTACCTTTTGCAAAAGCAAGTTTTATTGATTCGCGTTGATCGTTTTCTGTTGAATTGTAATAAGCAATTACAGGAATATTGTATAATGAACTAGAGGTATTTGTTGTATCAACTTTAATTTGAATCCAGTAACCAACTGCACCAAATTGGTCAACTGTATAATTCTGTAATTCTGTTGAAGAATAACTAGATAAATACATATAACACAAATCTGAATTATTATTGTCATAAGCAGCAATATGAATTCCATCATCGTTATCTAATGCAATAGAAACGTATGTTCCTACTTGATATGGGAATGAAACAGAACTTTCAGTCCATGTTATAGTATCATCCGTTGGAGAAGAACCATCTATAGCACTGTCTGAATACAACAATTTTATTCGACTAGTAGAACGACTGTCATAATATACAATTACAACATGTTTATCTGAAGTAACAGCCATATCAAAATCTTTTGAAGCATTTGAAACTACAGAATGTCGACCAACATTATAAGCATTATTATTTAAATAGTTTTCTGTAAAATTAACTTTCTGTGCATAAGTTGTACCATTTATATCTTGACCAGAAGAGTCCAAAGTAGTAGTAGTAGTAGTAGCATATTCTGTGTAAGTTCCACTAGAATTTATATATGCTTTAGAAGTAAAGTCTTTTCTGTAAGCTTCTGGAATACTATTATTATAATAATAAGAATTACCATTGTTATTACTATACAATTTCAATTCGTAATAACTACCATTAATATATACATATTTATCTTCTAAGTCTGCATCACCATCATTGGATAATGACCATAAATAATAAGTTCTTCGATTAGAAGTATACTCTCCATAATAATCAAAAGTATAAGTAAGCACTACAGTATCTTCTTCATCAATATTCTTTCCAACTTGGAAATCTCTGAACAAAATTTCTTTTGTTTTAGAATCGAAATATGCCATATATATGCTTGCATTTTCTGTATCAGATGTAGAATCTCCTTTTGCAATTATTTTAGGGAATTGATAGCGTTCCGTTCCTAACTCATTATTATAATTAACATTTTCTAGTGTTATTGCATTATTTTCTAAGTAATTAGAATAAGAACCTGTATATCCACTGTATCCAGTACCTGCACCCCAACCATAACCATAGTAAGGAGTTTCTATTTCATTATAGCGGTCATAAATTACACTCATTGCTCCGCCATCGCGATTGTATACAGAAACATTGTAATATCTTCCACCTTCATCAACAGCCATAGCCATTTGATCCCAAGTACTTGCTTTTATAAGATATTCTGTATAAACCTTTGTAGCGTCAGTTCCACTAAATTCTGAACGCTGTGGCATTGCATGACTTGACATATAAGATCCTGCATACGTGTCCGTACCTTTTGCAGTTGCAGTTCCACTTGTACCGCCATTTTTGTCTACATAACCAAATACTGGATTATCTCCGTTCATAATCATTGTTGGATAATAGCCGTTTTCTATTCCTGTATCTTTCATATCAAATACTCTTAAATATCTATCGTCGGTCAACTGCACGTTCTTTGTTGTGTAGTAGTCGGCTTCGCGGTTGTAGGCGTTTGCGTAGTCGCTTATTTTTGCTGTGGTTGCGTCGCTTAAATATGAACCGTAGGAATCGTTTTCGTTTATGTTGTTCAACGTGCGGATTCCGTTTGTAAATACTTCTAGGTAGCCGGACTTATCTATATTGTTAGAAACGCTAATGCTTGTGCCGTCGCCATCTGTAAACGTTAGTTCAGTTCCGCTAGAAGTTGTTACGCTTGTTGTTGCAACATCTGTGCTTGTTACAAGACGAACTGCATTTGTTCCGCTAGAACTTGTTGGCAAGTTGAACCCTTCTACTGTTATAAAGTCGCTTGTAGTTCCTTTTATAATAGAATATTTTCCGCTTGCAGAACGAATGTTGTTATCTTTTAAGCCACTTGCGTTTCGGTTTGTTGTGTGAAGTGCGGTTATGTACGGCACAATATCCATTTTGTAATATCCGGTTGTTGCGCTGCTTGTTGTTTGCGTTGTTCCAGCCGTAGAAGGCGAATTTTCTGTATATGCAATTTCTGTGCTGCCACTTGTTGCAGACGCACAACCTTTGTCGTATGCTTGAACTTGCACTTTTACATCACTTGCGGCAACTGTGCTAACTTTTGATGTGTCAAGGTAAAGTGTCCAATTTACAGAATGTCCGTCTGCGTTTGTTATGCTTTCGTTAGAAATTGCACAATCTTCGCTATCTACTTGCGGATATGTAATTCCGTTGCTAGACAAATCTTCATATTTCCAAGAACCATTTTCAAAAGTTGCAAACGTTGTGTAAGTGTCAAAAATTCCTGGAATTAGGACTTTCAAAGTTTTTAATTGACTATTATCACTTGCCGTTCCTTCTAGTTTTATAACGCCAGAAACTTTAGGATCGCGGTCGTAAATTGCTGTTCCGTCTGTTGTAAACGCACTTGGCAAATCGTTTTCTAGTTCAATGTGTCCTTTTATTGCGCTATCAATGTAAACGCTGTTATCTGTGCTGCTATTCCAATAGAATGGAGTAATTTCCATTTTTGGCGCAGTTGTGTCGCGAAGCGCAACGTCTACTAAAAGGTTGATTTGGGCATATTGACTATCAGTTCCAGCGGTTGTTCCTTCTGTGTTGTCCCACAAAGTTAGAGTGAACGTTTTTTCATCGCCATCATCAACATTTTCTCTTGTTTTAAGAAGTTCAAGAAGCGTCATATTAACTTCAAGACCTTCTCTTATAGAATCATCAGAAGAATCTTCTGTAGTAAGAGAAGTTGCAGTGTTCATGCTTCCGCCATCGCTAAATTCGTATGTATAACTTAAACCATCGTTTCCGCCAACAATTTCTGGAACGATTTTTGTTGTTCCGCGAATTTTAAGAACACTTTCGCTTCCAGATTCTGGCAAAGTCAAAGTATAAACTCCTTCGCCATTTGCTTTTTTACCATTTACAGTAACGCCTGATTTTTTATTTGAAGAACTTGCATTGTAAAGTCCAGAATATATTGACGAAAGTTCCGAAGCAGAAACGCTTCCATCTCCGTTGTCATCAGAACCAAAACTTACACCTGCAATTCTAGGTCGATTGTTCATTACAGAGCCAGTTACTGTTTTGTTAGTAACGTTTCCTGCTGCATCAAACGCCGCAAAGTTTATACTGATTGAACCGTCTGGAATATTTGTGGAAATAATTTCCGCAGACCAAGTTGCGGTTGTTCCTCTAATAGAAACACTTTCTACCATATTGTCGCCATCATCGTTTACAACTGAACCTAACGTAGTTCCCGATTCTGTAACTTTGTGGTCAACAATTTGGGCAATTGCAAAATATGCTGTTTTTTCTGCTGCTGAATCTGGAACGCTTGCATCTAATGTTACAGTAGAACCACTAATGTCCGTGATTGTGTAAACAATTCCCATAATTTTTACAATTCCATACTGGCGAATAAACGAATTGCTAGAAACATCTTCGCCTAAAGTTATGGTTGTGTCGCTAACACTAGAAATTGTGTATGTCTTGTAATAAAGTCCGTCTAAAGATGTAAGAGTAGAAACATCAATTCTATTTGCTTTTTTAGTGCTTGTAGGACTTTGCATTGGATCAATTAAATAAGTTGATGTTGTACCCGATGAATCTTTTAATGTTCTTGTAAAGTAGAATGCAACACGACCAAATCCAGATTGACTTTCTCCGCTAGAAGATGTTGCTTCTGTTAATGTTCCAGAAAGTCTAAATGCACCATCTGAATTTATTACTTCTACATCGGAATCTGATAAATCCGTTGCAAAAGTTGGAGCGGTATTGTCGTAATTTAATGAAATTGAAATTTTTCCTGTAAGTCCAGTATCAGATTTTTCTGTTGCAGTTAAAGTTAAACTTTCTGTACCAAAACCTGTTGTTTTTCCAATTGGATAATGAATTGTATATCCATTTGTAATCTCTGTAAGATAATTTCCAGAAATTTCGTTTCCGTTTCCATCTATAATTGTTTTTATTCCGCTATCATCTGTTGCATTTGCTTCTAAAATCCAAACGCCACTAATCCAAGTGCCAGAAACATATTCCATTGAATTTACTACTGTTCCAGAAAGAACTGAACCGTCTGTGCAAGCAACGCCGGAACCGCTACTAGTTTCGTATTGAACAAGTCTTACATCGCTTATAACAGGACTGTTCGGGTCTATTGTGAATGTTACTTCTGCAGGTTCACTTATTTTTTCAGAAGAACCAACCGCATAAACACGAATTCCAATTACTGTATTTTTAGAGTCGTCTTTTAATTCATTAGCGCTATTTACAGTTAAAGCCCAACTATTTACAGTTCCTCCTGCCTTTATTGCTTTTCCTATATTTGTACTTGTATCAATTATCTCGTAACCAACAGTTCTATCTTCTATTAAGGATTCAAGTTCAGTATCCCAGTTTTCATTAAATGTTCCATCATAACTTGGGTCAATCTGAACATAAACCGCTTTTACCGTATTTGTTTTTATATCTGTTGTTCCAGTAATTCTTATTGAACCGCCAACTGTTGTTTCATTTTCTGGATAAGTTATTGCAACATTTGGTTTATCACCAATCGGGTCAACAACAAGCGAAATCTCTATAGGCTCGCTTGCATTTCCTAAAGAATCAGTTCCGTAAATCCAGAAATAAATTGTTTTTGCAGTTGCATCTTCTCCATCTATGCTATAACCAAAGTTTTGTAAATATCCATTTAACATTTTTCCAGAATAGAAAGTTTTTCCGTTGGTAGAATTTGTTCCTGTTCTAAATGAAATATTCCAATTTAATGAAGAAACATATTCGTCTATTCTTGTCCAATCTGAATCCGAAGGAGTTGAGTTTTCTTTTGTTATTGCAAAATAAACTTTAGAAGCATCGCTAGAAGTTCCTTGTATTACATTAGATTCTTCAGAACCATAAACTGTTGCTCCGTCTGAATGGCTTGTTATTCTGAATGTTGGAGCAGTGTTGTCAATTGTTGCAATAAAGTTTTCAGAGTTAGTTGAACCTGACTGATCTGTTACAGTTGCAGTAATTGTTGTTTGCCCAGAAAGAATGTAATTTTCACTTGAATCTTTTGTGCTTGTTTCAATTTTGTAAATTGCATTATAAGTTGTTGAATCGTTTGTTTCTGAAGGCGAATTTACCAAAGTTGGCGTTACATCTGTTATAGAGGTTCCATTTCTGTCTTTTAGTGTTATGCTTGCATCTTTAATTCCATTCGCATCCGTTGCTTCTACAAGAACGTACAAAACGCCGTTTGGACCGCCGATGTCTGCGCTGGAAATGTTTGCTGCGTTTGTCCAACCAGAAAGGTCGCTTATGTTGTAAGTTGTTGAGTCTGGTTCGGTTGTTCTAAAGTAAACGTTGGAAATTGTTGGTTTTTCTGTGTCTACTTTTAAGCGTAAAACTGTGTAACTTGATTCAGAGCCTGATTTGTAGCCGAATGTTACTTTCTTTGAATCAATAAGTTTTGGCGATTTTGAATCCACCGATGTTGAAGTTGAAGTTACAAATTCGCTTCCAGCGGAATCTTTTACGTAGAAGTAAAGCGTTGTTGAACCGTCTTGTAGTTCGTAGTTCCAAGCGCCATTATCGTAAATGTTTTCATAACTTGACCAATCTGTTGGAGCGGTTTCTGTTGGAGCAATCTTTAATTCTTCTACGCCGTCATCGTCTGTAACTGTTCCGTAAATTGTAGACTGTTTGTGCCATACATAGCCGCTTGCAAGACCTGTAAGACTTGCGTTTGTAAACGAAATAATTGGTCTATCCGCATCTTGGTCAATCGTTAATTCTTTTGTTGTTGTGCTTACATTTCCGGCGATGTCGGTTGCTACTACGTAAAGTGTGATTGTGCTTCCGTCGGTAAATTGAGTTGTGTCTAGTGTTGTTACGGTTTCGCCGTTTTCTTCGTTAGAGTATGACCAGTTGTAAGAGGCGGCACTTTCGAATGTTTGAAGCAAAACTGCGTCTACGGTTGTTGTGGTTGAGCCGCTGGTGATTTCGAGAGTTTCTGTTTTCAAATCAGAACTTGTGTCCGTGCTTAGTTTTGTTCGGTAAAGTTTTATGTTGCTTACGCCAACATTATCAGAAGATGTTCCGCTTATTGTAATTTTTCCGTTTACTGTGCTAAGTGGCGGATTTGTAATTGTTACAGTTGGCGCTTCGTTGTCGAATGTTAGCGTAAGTTTTCCTGTTGTTGCGTTTCCTACTGCGTCGCTTACCGTAACGCTTAAAGTTGCAGAGTTGTCTGTAATTTTTGCCATGTCTTCCGCGCTGAACGTTCCGCTGATTGTGTATGTTGTTGTAGTTGTGCCGTCAGCCGCGGTGGTTTCGAGAGCCTCAACCACCGAATTACTTGTAAGCGTTGCGCTTGTGCCTGTAAGAGTTACAGTTGCACTTGTTCCGCTAGGAATTCCTGCTGCGTCGTCTGCTACGGTAATTTTGTAACTTTGCTCGACTTTGCTAGAAAGCATACTTGATGTGTCTGGCTCGCTGAACGTAATGCTAGGTCCGGTTTTGTCTACAAACCAAGTCATTGAACCGTTTGCGCCGTAGTAAGTTGCGTTTCCTGCGTTATCTTCTACTTTTATGTAAACGTAGTTTTTGCCTTCGTTTAAAGATAGCGTTCGCGTAAAGTTTTCGCCGCTTTTTGTAATTGGTGAATCGATTGTTTGCAACTTTAATTGTTCTTCTGTAAACGGCGTTTCTGTTCCGTCCTGAACATTGCTAACTAAATAATAAGCCGCGCTTATTCCGCTTGTTGCGTCCGTTGCTGCAACGCTTAAAGTTGGTTTTGCGCTTGAATGCCAAGTTCCATCGTTGGTTGAACCTGTAGAAACCGCCGCTTCTTTATCGCTTGTTGCAGAAATTGTATGAGTGCTAATAGTTGGTGCATCTGTATCAACTGTAAGCGTGAATGTATTTGTTGCCGTTTGCCCCGAAATATCGGTTGCAGTTACGGTTATTGTGTAAACGCCATCGGAAAGATAATTTGATGAAGATGAATTTGCACTTCCTAATACGAATGTACTAGAAGTCCAACTTGATGAAGTGCTGTTGATTGCAGAACTTTCTGCTTCTTTCCAAGTTTTTGTGGTTGATTCGGTGGTTGAGCCTGTCGAAACTACCGAAATCACTTCAAGCGACTTCAAACTGTAGTTATCGTTCGCATTTACAGAAAGCGCAAAGTTAGAGACAGTTGCGTTTGCAAAAATTGTGTCTTTGTCAGAAATTGATGTTGTGCTTTCTTCGGTGGTTGAGCCTGTCGAAACTACCGAAGAAACCACACTTACATCAACCGTTGGTTTTTCGTTGTCATAATTAAAACTTTCTTCATAAACAGAAGAACAGTTTCCGTAAATGTCAACGGCTGCAAATGCAACTTTATTTTCGCCAGTAGAAAGTTCAAAGTCTTGAATTTTCCAGCTTGCAGTTCCGTTTACTTTAGTCCAGCCAACAGAAGTCCAGGCTTCTTCGGTGGTTGAGCCTGTCGAAACCACTGGCGTACTTGGCACAGTATCGCTATATTTTTGATAATAAACCGCACTAACTCCGCTGTCGTCGCTAGCAGAACCATTTATCGTAACTTTGTTCGTGCTTGTCGTAATCCAGCTTGAATCTGGCGAAATAATTTCTACAGTTGGCGCAGTTGTGTCTAAAACAATTGTTCGCGTTACGGTTGTCGTTTTTCCGTTTGCGTCTTTCGCTGTAATTTCAAAAACATAAGTTCCGTCTGTTTGGTTTGTAAACGTAATTGTTCCAGTTGAACTGGTGGTTGAGCCTGTCGAAACCACCAAGTTGTAATCGCCTTCGGTGGTTGAGGCACTCGAATCCACTTGTGTTAATTCCGTTCCGTCTTTTGTAACTTTTACGCTAATTGCATCGCTTTCCGCTAATCCAAATGTGTCGCTTGCTGTAAAGTTGAACGAAGCAAAGTTCTTTGTAAGCGGAACAGAATTGCTGTCGCTAATTGAAGTTTCATCGCCACTTTCGGGTTTGTACGAAGTTGTAACATTCGGTTTATTCAAATCAACTGTAAAATCGTAACTTGCAACATCAGAAGCATTTTGCGCAACATCGTAAGCAACAACGTAAAGTGTGTAACTTCCTTCTGAAAGAGCACCGTCGCTTGAAGTTCCGCCTTTTTCGTAGAATGTTTGCCAGAAGTTCCAGTTTGTAGTTCCGTTAAGTTTTGTCCAGCCAGAACCAGTTGCATTTGCCGCACTTTCCGTTTCCGGCGCAGTTACTTCGGTGGTTGAGCCTGTCGAAACCACCAACTTATACCAAACAGAATTAACTCCGCTTGACATAGTGCCTTCGTCGCT
>CAZJOU010000071.1:0-9051 GCA_964547685.1 uncultured Treponema sp.
CAATTTCCACAAAACAATTTGAACAACGATTTCTTAATTTATAAGTTTCGGGAAATATTTACGTTCTGCAATTTTTAATTGCAAAACAATAAAAATTATCTGTGCGTAGCGGAAAACGGCTTTTGCGTGCACTTGCAGGGCTGGGCTGCGAAGCAGCCGCTATATAGGTTTCCTATGCAGCCTGCACCGTGCAAAGCAAAAACGGCTTTCCGCGAGAGCACAGATAATTTTTCGTTACAGAGATTCTGAAATAAATTCAGAATGACATTTCCCAAAAACTATAAATTTGTGAAAAATTGCAATACATTTAATTTTTTTACGACCGACTTGCAAAAAACGGCTTATTTTTCATATAATTTTTCTATGTATTTGTTGGTTATAAAACAATTAGCAATAATGATTTTAATTGCAGCCGCAGGATTTGTTGTAACAAAAAAGTTTAAATTTGGCATGCAAGAACAACAATTTGTTTCTAAAATTCTTATTTATTTTATAAATCCGTGTTTAATTTTAAGCCGCTTTGACATGGAATTTGACTTTGAAAACTTAAAAAGTTTCGGAATTGTTTTACTTCTTTCTATTATAATTCATCTTGCAATGATTTTCGTTGCGCTAATTTTTTGCCGTTCAAAATTAACCGAAGAAAAAGAATTAGACGAAATAGATAAACTTGCAGTTGTCTTTACAAATTGCGGATTTATTGGAATTCCATTAATAGACGGAATTTTTCCTAGAACAAAAGCAGTTTTTTATCTTTTGCCGTTTATTGTAACATTTAATGTTTTTTTATGGATTTTTGGCTACAAAATGTTTTGCGGAAAAATTAACTTAAAAAAATTAATAACAAATCCAAATATAATTGCGGTTTTGCTAGGTTTTATAATATTTTGCTTACCATTTAGACTTCCAGAAATTATTGCTGTTCCAATAAAACAAATTGGCGGAATGAACACAGCAATGGCAATGTTTTTATTAGGAATGCTTTTTTCTAATTTTCACGGATTTAAGCGTTCGTACATTGGTAGAATTATAAAACTTTGCGTTCTTCGCTTTGTTGTCGTTATGATTTTTGCGCTTTTAATAGTTTTTGCCGCTTTCCAAATTTTAAGTTCGCTACAAGACATTCGCCTTATTTGCTACGTAGTTTACATTGCCGCACTTTGCCCAGTTGGAATGAGCGTTTCTAGTTTTGCCGTCCTTTTTAATAAAGACGAATCCTACGCTGGTCTTTGCGTTCTTTTTACATCAATAGTTTGCGTAGTAACTTTGCCACTAAGCGTAGCACTTGCAGAACAGTTATTTTGATTTCAACTCTAGACTAACAAAAACAATGCGAATTATAATATACTAAATATTGAGTTTAATGCGAAACAATAAAAATTGGTTGCGCGGAGCAGAAAACGGCTTTTGCGAACACTTTGAGGGCTGAGGTTGCGTAAGCAACCGGTAAAATAAAATTCCTTACAGCCTCAACCGTGTGTAGCAAAAACGGCTTTCTGCGGAAGCGCAAACAATTTTGGAAAACCAACTAAAACTCAATATTTAGAATATTTTAGGAGAAACTAAATGGACGAAGCCTCTAAAATTTATGGGCCAAAAGACAAACCTCCGCTTGCAAAGTGGATTCCTTTAAGTTTTCAGCATGTTTTTGCAATGTTCGGAGCTACAATTCTTGTTCCAATTCTTACAGGACTTAGCACTTCTACAGCGTTATTTACCGCCGGAACTGGAACTTTAATTTACATTCTTATTACAGGAGCAAAAGTTCCAGCCTTTTTAGGTTCATCTTTTGCATTTATTCCTGCATTAATAGGAATTACAGAAAAGTACGGCGTAGAATACGCAATGGGTGGCGCAATTTTCGCCGGTATTTTTTACTGCATTGTAGCCGCAATCATTAAATTTTCTGGCAAAAACTGGATAGACAAAGCTCTTCCGCCAGTTGTAATTGGTTCTGTAATTATTGTAATTGGAATGTCGCTTTCTGGTTCTGCAATTAACAACGCAATGTTCCAAAACGGACAATATTCGCTAGTTGCAACAAGCATAGCCGCAGTAACTTTGCTAATTGCTGTAATTGCAACAATCTTCTTAAAAGGATTTTTTAATACAATCTCTATTTTAATTGGATTAATTGGCGGATATTTATTTACTTTAATAATGGGTTTTATTTCAGAAAAATATAAGTTTATTGATTTTACCGCTGTTCACAACGCAAAATGGTTTGGTCTTCCATTCCTACACACAGATGAACTAGGTCATTATTATTGGATGGCGCCAAAGTTTAACGTAGTAGCAATTATTACGTTCATAATTGTTTCTATTTCTACAATTTGCGAACATTTAGGCGACACGCTAACAACTTCTACCGTTGTTGGTCAAGATTTTACAAAAGACCCGGGACTTCACCGAACACTTTGCGGAGACGGAATTGCAACCGCTTGGGCAGCGCTTTGGGGCGGACCGCCAAACACAACTTATGGCGAAAACATTGGAGTTATGGCAATTACAAAAGTTTATTCTGTTTGGGTAATTGGTGGCGCGGCAGTTATTGCAGTAATTTTATCATTCTGCCCAAAATTTGGTGCATTAATTCAAACAATTCCAAGCCCAGTTCTTGGCGGAATTTGTATTCTTTTGTACGGACTAATTGCTTCTAGCGGATTAAGAACTATTGTAGAAAGCGGAGTTGACTACAAACACAAACGAAACCTTACAATTTCTTCTGTAATTATGGTTTTAGGAATTGGCGGCGGACTTTTAGAGTTTAAAATTGGAAACAACTTTACATTCAGTCTTGGCGGAGTTGCACTTGCAACAGTTGTTGGAATAATTTTGAACTTAATAATTCCAAAAACAGAAGAATAAACCGATTGTAAAAAGCAATAATAAATATTAAAATGCAGACAAGTGGGAAAATTATGAAAAAATTACTTGTCTGCATTTTTATTTTAACCGCAACTTTTTTTGCAGTTTCTTGCGCAAAATCAAACACATCAAAATTTTCAGAGTTGAATCTTGTAACTTTATACGACGCAGGAAACGATTCTTTAGAATTAAAAGAAAAAACTCAAACTTGGCACAAATCTAACGATTGCGTTGTAGTTGTTTTTGGCTACGGTTACAACGATTCCGAATTTGTTCAAAAAGAAGAACAAAAACTTTTTACGCAATACGGAAATTTTTACGAAGGTGGCAGACTTCTTTCGCTTGTTTTTCCAGACAATTTTAAAAGAGGAACAAGAACTTATATTACAGAATTAGCAAATATTTTAAGCGATAAAGAAGTTTCTGCGCTAGTTATTCTTGGCGCGCCAGACGGAACTTATGCGGCAATAGCAAAAATTCAAGATTCGTACGACGGAAAAATTCCATTTCCTATAATTTCGCTTTTTTCGCAAGACGACGTTCTTGGAATGGAATATTCCGCAGATTTTGTGCTAGACAAAACGCAAAAAGCGCAACTAAACGGAATTGTTGTGCCAGAATCTGAACAAGAATTTGCAGAAGAAGTTCCGTTCATTTTAGAAAAAGCGTTACATTATTCTGATATTAGCGACGCTCCTTTTGAAAAAGACGCAAAACTTTTTGACATTGTAAAAATGATTACTGGAAGTGCAAAAGTTATGCGCTATTCTGATCCAGAAACAGGATTGATTTCTATAAATCATTTTGTGCTAGAATAAATTTTACGGAATATTTATGAACTGTTTTTCGCAATTAGAAAACGGCCTTTTTGCTACAGAAAACGACTTAAAAAATCTTTCCCAAAAACAAAATTCTAATATTTTGGTCGTTTCGGACAGTCACGGAGCAGCAAACACACTTTATTCAATAATAGAAAATTTTGCACCAAAAGCCGATGCGCTACTTTTTGCCGGCGACGGACTTTACGACTTGTTAAGCGTAATGGAAAAATGCCATTCAAGTTTTTCTGCAAAAAAAATACTTCCGCCAATAATTGGATTTGTAAAAGGAAACAACGACCCATTCTCTGCAAGTAGCAGTTTTTGCAAAAATATAAAAGTTCCTTCAAAAATAATGCTTACTGCAGGAAGTAGAAACATTTTAGTTACGCACGGACATTCCGAAGGCGTTTATTACGATTTTTCTACACTAGAATCAACGGCGCAAGTTTTTGGCGCAAATGCAGTTATTTTTGGCCACACGCACGTTCCTTCCGAAATGCTTGGCAAAGTTTATCTTTTAAATCCAGGAAGCATTGGCTACCCACGCCACAAAAGTCCACCAAGTTTTGCAATGCTAGAAATTCAAGGTCCAAACATTAACGCTATTTTTTACAAAATCCAAATCGAAAAAAAACTAGAATTTATCCCCTACTTTCCAGAACCGTTCTACGGATTTTAAGTGCGATTACTTATTTTCGCCCAAATAAAAACCGTAATATTCGTGGCCGGGGTAAACAAGCACGTTGTCTGGAAGTTTTGAATAAATTTTGTTTAGCGATTTTATTATTAAACTTTCGTTTCCACCAGGTAAATCTGTTCTTCCCCAACTTTGAAAAAATATTGTATCGCCACTAAGCAAAACTTTTTCTTTTTGATTATAATAGCAAACCGAACCTTGCGTGTGTCCCGGCGTATAAAGAACTTTCCACTCGCTTAAAGTTTGCAAAAGTTTAGGTTCAACGCTATTTTTTAAAAGCAAATCTAAAGTGGGCTCTTCAGAAAATAAAATATCTGCATTTGGTAAATTTTCTAACACGCAACAAAGATTTTCTAGCCCCATAAGAGCCAAAGTTTGCTTTTGCCACAATGCGTTTTGACCAATCATAATGCTATCATTCTTGTGGCAAATTAGCGGAACATTTGGATACATTTTTTTTAGAATTCCAGTTCCAGCAATATGGTCAAAATGACCATGCGTTAGCAAAAAAGCAACTGGTTCTAAATTGTTAGAAGAAAGAAAATTTGTAATTTTATTTTCGTCATTTGTAAAAGTGCAAGCGGCAGGATCTACAACAAAAACTTTATTAGCACACAAAGGCACAACTAAAGTATTTATCTTAAAAGGACCAGTATTTAAAACAGAAATATTCATAAAATATATGGGGCTATCTATGACAAGTAGATACTCGGGTCAAGCCCGAGTATGACACGCAACTACTAAGTCTTGCGATGTTTGCAAATTAAACTTAGGTTAGAAAGCAATTTTATCTTATAACGAAGAATTATCTGTAGGTTCTACGTAAGGTGCGCCAAACGCTTCGTTTCCAGACGCTTTTGTTGCCGCAGCGTATGCAGCAGCATCTTCTGCAGCAGCCTGTGCATCGTAACCATTTTCAGAAGGAATAGCATTTTCTGCTTCTAATTCTTCTTTTGAACGGCTATAACTAACAGCAAGTTTTCTGCCACGATATTCATAACCATTAAGAACAGAAATTGCTTTTTCTGCGTCTTCCTTAAATAACTGAATAAACGAATAATTTGCTAAAACACGAATGTCGCCAATTCTGTCGCGGTCTAATCCTGCGGCTCCAACTAAAAGTCCAACAAGGTCGCGCGGAAAAACTCTGCGGTTTCGGCCAATACTAATAAAAATTGTTGCCGCAAGTTCAGGATCTATTTGCACACGAACACGTGGAACTCTTTCTTCAGAAGAAATTTGTTCGCGACTGTCGCGAATGTCGCGGTTATCACGAACATCTCGCGTAGGACGTTCTCTGTAAGTTCTTCTAGTATCTCGGCTATCTCTGTAATCTGCTTTTCTAGAACGATATGCGCCATGAAAATGTTTTACTGTTTCTTTTACAAAATATGCCGCTACATAATTTCTAAGTGCAAACGGAACATTTTTCTTAAAAACTTTTTTTACATCATTAAGAATATCAGGATTTTCCTGAGTTTTTACTTTTTCTACTACATCTTGAAGAAATGCTGCTGCCGAATCTAAATCTATTTCTGATTCGCGTCTTTTATACATAATAATACTCCTAACTTGTCATACAAAATGACGTCTTTTTAATAATTAAAGTTTTGCTACAAAACCTGAACCAAATTTTTCAAATCCATTTCTAAACAACAAAGGCATTAAAAAATCTGGAATAATTGTGTTGGTCAGCAAAACCCATTCTTTTTTTAAGTCTTTTAAAGCATTTATAAACGATTCTAAAAGTTCGCTTCCAATGCCAAGACCTCTAAATTTCTCTGGAACATAAAAACTTGTTAAAATTACAATTTTATCTGTTCGTTTTGATGCAGGCAACGCTGTTATGCATCCGGCAAATTCTTCTGAATTAGAATGACACACAATTCCAATATGTTCAGATTTATTTTTATTTTCAAATTTTTCTGTTAATAAATCTAGCAATGCCATCTTTAAGTCTTCAGATATTGAATTTTCCAATTCACTTTGCGCTGCTATTTTTAAATTCAAAAGAATTTCGTTAAAATTTGATGATGAATAATTTTCAAACGTAAAATCATTCTGAATCAAATCGTAAGTTTCTTCCGGTTCTTGGCTTAATTTTTCTAAGCCCCAAATTTCCCTAAGTTGATTATACCAACTGTTGATATAAAGGCGCATTTTTCTATTTTTAAACTGATGCCATAATTTTTCAACATTTGGATAATTTTTTAGTTCATTTTTAAAATTTCTAAAAACCCCCCTTCCAGAATGGAGAATATGTTGCAGTTCATCTTTTGCAATCGGGGAATGCAATGTGCTTACAAAATCTTCCATTAAATTAAAACCATCGGAAGAATTCCATTCTGGCAAAGCATAAAAACTGTCTTCATCTGAACTGACATTTTTCAAAGGAATCAAAACTGATTTTTTTGAATCAACTAAGAATCTTTGTTCCTGATTTTCTAAAGCGCAAAGAATTTCATCTTCCAGCTTTTCTGTCAGTTCAAACACCATAAACTATTTTACCAAATCTTTTCTTGAATTTACAATTCTTGAAACAAGTCCGTATTCAATAGCTTCTTCTGCACTTAACCAATGGTCTCTGTTCGTGTCTTTTTCTACTTGTTCCAAAGACTTTCCAGTTTGATCTGCAATTATTTTGTTTAAAATCGCCTTTGTTCGTTCCATTTCTTTTGCGTGAATTTCTATATCTGTAGCAACTCCGCGCATTCCAGAAGAAGGCTGATGAATAAGATAACGGCTATTTGGCAAAGCAACTCTATTTTCTTTGCTAACAGAAAGCAAAATTAATGCAGCCGCACTTGCAATAAGTCCCATTCCAACAAGAATTACAGGACAACTTACAAAGCGAATCATATCAAAAATTGCAAAACCTGCGTCAACATCGCCACCAGGCGAATCTATGTAAATATAAACAGGCTTTTCTGCATCGTCGGCTTCTAAAACTAAAAGTTGACGAACAATTTTTTCTGCTAAATCTTTGTTAATTTCACCAGAAAGAATAATCTGGCGAGTTTTCATAAATTTTTCTGTAAGAGGATCCGGCATTTCCGGCAATTTCTTTTTTTCGTCCTCTTCTTCAAAACGAATTTCTTTCATTCTATGTCCTAAAAATAAAAATTTTATATTTTATAATATAGCAAAATAACGGACAGAATTCAATTTAATTTCAATTAAATGTCATTATTGGGCTTGACCCGATAATCTTGAACTTCCAACTCGGAATTATTTTTTTTATTATGTTCTTCTTTTAACATTCGTAATTTTTGACGGCGCAAAACACTTCGGTTAGTAAAATGAATCATACAAAACAAAGCCATTACAACACAATAAGTAAGAACTAAAATTAAAGTTGCAACATAAGGCTTAAAATATAAACTCATTAAAACAATTATGCAAATTAAAATTTGAATTGTATCTACCAAAACAAGCGCATTTTTTTTAGAAAAACCAAGATTTAAAAGTTTATGATGCAAATGTGCTCTATCTGGGCTCATAATAGGTCTGTGGTCGCGAATGCGACGCCAAATTGCAGCAATAGTGTCCGTCATTGGAATAGAAACAAGATTGATTATTACAAGAATTTTATTAAATTCATAAGTTTTATTAATTGAATTTCCAGCATAAGCGTACAAAGGTAAAATAGCAACCATAAAACCTAAAAATTGACTTCCATTATCGCCCATAAAAATTTTTGCAGGTGGCCAGTTATAAAATAAAAAGCCAAGAACAGCCGCAACCATAAAAATACAAATAGCCGTTCCTTCTATATAAAATTCTGAATATATTATTGCCGTAGACGCAAACACACTTAAAGCCAAAGTTCCGCAAAGAGCGTCTAGTCCATCGATTAAATTGTAAGAATTAATAATTCCAAAAACCCAGCAAAAAGTAAATCCACTAGAAAAAATTCGCCCCCAAATTGATGTATAAAGCGGAATTCCAAAAAATGTCTGAAATCTATAGCCACCTAGCACAACAATAGCGGTTGCAACCATTTGCGCAATAGCCTTTTGCCAAGCGCGTAAATCTACAATATCGTCTAAAATTCCAACGGCAAAAATAATTGAACCGCCAATTAAAAGCGGAAGTTTTGTATGAAAAGTTTTAAAATCTGTAACGCAAAAGTAAACTATGTAGCCAATTATAAAACTAAGGAAAATTGCAATTCCGCCCAAACGCGGAATGTTTCCAGAATGAATTTTTCTTGCATTAACAGAATCGTACAACGCATATTTTTTACAAAATTTAATAATAAGCGGAATTAAGGAAGAAGAAACCAACAGAATACCAAGTGCAATTAGTAAAATTAAAAGCATTGAACAGATACCCCCCCCCATTTTCACTAAATGGTTATATAGATTGCCGTGTCAAGCACGGCAATGACCGCATTTTCAAGATTCGGTCATTTAGTAGAACTAAGCCTTTTCTAATAGAAAACGATTTTACTTAGAGTTAAATTATAACTAATAGATATTTATTTTACAAGAAAAAAAAATTGATTGGATTGGAATGAAAATTATAAAAGAGATTGCTTCGTCGCTATCGCTTCTCGCAATGGCGGTGGTCGCTTGCGCGCACTTCATGGACGAGAACCTCAACCACCGCCATGTCATTGTCGGGCTTGACCCGACAATCTATTTAGAACGTAACGTCGTAGTC
>CAZJOU010000072.1:0-1647 GCA_964547685.1 uncultured Treponema sp.
GAAAAAATTAAAAGAATTTTCATAAAATTCAGTTTGCGCTATTGACAAAATATATTAAAAAATAGTATAAAAAACTTACAATTTTTGTCTCCTTCGTCTAGTGGTTAGGACATCGGGTTTTCATCCCGACAACAGCAGTTCAATTCTGCTAGGAGATGTTAAAGACTGCTAATTTTAGCGGTCTTTTTTTTTCGAGGCAAATTATGACAAATGTTGAAAAAGTTAGTGATTTTTTAGACAAAGCAAAAGTTTTTTATTTTCTTACAACAGATGGCGACCAACCAAAAGGACGACCGTTTGGATTTCATTTAATTGACAACGGAAAAATTTATTTTGGTTGCGGAACTTTTAAAAACGTTTTTAAGCAACTAGAAAAAAATCCAAAAGTAGAAGTTCTTGCTGTAAATGGAAATGAATTTTTGCGTTACGACGGAAAAGTAAAAATTGTAAAAAACAATGAATTAATTGAAAAAGTTCGCAAAGCAATGCCAGAAATTATGGCCCTTTACGACAAAAACGGCTGGGAAATGGGACTTTTTTATTTAGAAAACGGACACGCAGAAATTCGCGGAGTTATGGATTTAAAAGAACAGTTCGATGTATAAATTTCAAAAAATTTTTGTTATTTTCTTTGCAATTTTTTTATCCTCTCTAATTTTTGTTTCTTGCAAAAAAAATAATAAAAATTTTTCCAATGAACAAACTGAACAAAACGCCCCGCAAACTTTGCAAAAAATTAACTTATACGAATATGCGCTAAATTTACCAGGAACGTACGCAACAGAAAATAGCGAAAAACCAAGTTCTTGGTGCGCATATTATTTTTTAGGTTGGTCAAAAGACGCAAAGGTTGCATATATTCAAGAATCTTATAGCGACGGTTCTGGCATTTACGTCGCAAAACTTTACATACAAGATTTAATTTCCGATGCAATTATTTCTGAACTTATTTTAATTAAAAATGAACTTGAAAATAGTTTTACAACATTAAACGATATTGTAAACCAAAAATTATTAGAAATACAAAACCTCTTTTCTAACTTTAAAATTGTCGTTAAAAAAGCGGAACTTTTGCAAATGCCTATAAAGTTCGAAAACTTTTCGATAAGCGCAGAAGTTAGCACTTCAGAAAATCCGCAAGAACCTGGACTTATAGATTTTTCTATAGATGCGCTACGTAGCGATGGAAAGCGAAAACACGTAACGCAAACTTCAGAACAAGATTTTTCGCACGAAAAAGTTGCATATTCTGCAGACGCAAATTTTTATATTAAAAGCCCTTATGAAAACAGAGTCGCAATTTTTGTTCACACAGTTTGTCGTGGCTTTGAATGTCAAATTGACGAATACAGAATGGCAGGTTGCCTTTTAACAGTCGGATTTAAATAATTAGCCTATAAAATATTTTAATTTTTACACAATCGCTACATAAGGTTCATCATAAAAAGAAAACTTTTTGTCGTGCGTTAAAAGCAACAATCCATCTGATTTTGCTTGCGAAAGCAACATTCTGTCAAAAGGGTCGTTGTGTTCTGGCGAATTTTCTTTTTTATTCAATGTTTCTAATGCGCAAACGTGCCGTTCATCAACTGGAAGTTTTTTAAATCCTGCTTGTTCGCAATAATGCATAAATTCTGTGCCAGAAAC
>CAZJOU010000072.1:1747-5820 GCA_964547685.1 uncultured Treponema sp.
TTTTCCTTCCGCAATTCCAATTCGTTTTGAAACGTCAACTTTTGGAACAAGCGTCATTTTTGCAACAGGTTTGTCGTGTCGGCACACAATTACTTCGTTTTCGTTGCCACTTTCCAAAAGAGCAAGCAATTTGGAAAAATTCGTTTTCGCTTCTAAAACATTAACTTTGCACATAAAAACCTCGCTTAGTCAACTTGACTAAGTTTAATATAACACAAGCAAAAACTATTGTCAACAAAATTAGTCAACTTGGTCAGAATTGCAAAATATTATTCAATTTAGTTATCGGAATTTTTCTACAATCTTTTTTGCAACTAAAGAATATCTTGTTTCAAAAAATTTTTGCCGTGCTAAATCAATTAAAACGCAAACAAAAAATACAATCAAAATGTCCGCAACGGCAAAAATCGGAAAAAACTTAGATGCAAACTGAACTTCGCTAACTTTAAAAATGTGATTCCAAATCAAACTTCGCCCAAATCCAGAATCATGAATCAAATAAACGCCAAAAGTTGCCGACGCAATTTTGTTTATAAAAGCACGCCTTCCAATTTTTAGCGACGCAAAAAGTCGAAAAAAGCAAAACGCAAAAAGCGGAAGAGAAACGCATTTATCTGCAATGGCAAAAACACGATTTTTTATCATAAGCGAAACATCCGTACCTTCCGCAATGCTTTTTGTTACATAACTTGTTTTGTACGAACAAAAACTCATAATTGCCCAAGTTGCAATGCAAACCAAAAACAAGCCAACATTACGAAAGGCATTTTTAACTTTGTCAACAGATTCAGATTCCGAACGCAAACTTTCCGGAATTTCCGAAAAATAAAACCGAACAAAAGCACCTAAAACATAAAAGAAAAACGCTCGAACAAACGAAAGATATTCGCTCCCAAAAACGTAATCAATGGAATAATAAAATGCCCAAATAAATAGAAGAAAAAGAACAAAGGTTCGTTTAGAAAGTTTTTGAATAAAAGGATTTATAACTGGCACGCAAAGAATTAAAAGAATGTAAGCGGTAACAAACCACCAGCCGTGCGAAACTGGTCGCAAAAATGACATTACAAGAAAAGTTATTTCAGAACGAAGATTCCAGTCTAAAAGTGCTATACGATTGTACCCCCCCCCGTCGCAACTTTTTCTGCAACAAGCGTAATTAAAAACGCAAATCCAAGCAAAAACGAATAAAACGCCGTTTCTAACGCAACTTTTTTAATTGAACCTTTTTCCTTTTTGCAAAGAAAAAATCCAGTAATCATAAAAAAAAGCGCAACGCCAACAGTTCCAGCAGGATTTAAAAAACTTGTAAAAATTTTGTTTACAAAAGTTCCGCCGTTGTAAGCAACATAAGCCAAATTAGAATCCAAAACGTGCTGAACTCCGTGACAAGCCAAATGACTTGAAACAATCATTATCATTGCAATAATGCGTAAAAGTTCAAAGTTGCTTTGTCGCGTTTTTTCTAAATTTTTGTTTTCCATAAAGTCTCCAATAAAGTTGATTTTTCTATTATACATCTTAGCAAAATAAAAATCTTATAACACAAAACTATTGACGATTTCTTTCGTGGATTATATATTATATATAAGTTACAAGTTGTTACTTATATTTACAACGGAGGACATTAAAATTATGAAAAAAATTCTTCTTTCACTTTTGGCTTTCGGAGTTATTGCAGCAAATGCAACATCGCAATCAAAATCTAAAACAATTGTCTGCTATTTTAGCGCTACAGGAAACACAGAACGTCTTGCAAAAACAACAGCAGACGCTTTAGGCGCAGACTTGCACGAAATTGTTCCTGTTCACAAGTACACAAGCGCAGATTTAAATTGGAACGATAGAAATTCGCTTACAACAAAAGAAAAAAATGACGACAAGGCACGTCCAGCAATTGCAAATACAGTAGATTTATCAAATTATGACACAGTAATTTTGGCTTACCCAATTTGGTGGTACATGGCTCCAAAAATTATGTACACTTTTGTAGAAAATAATAATCTTAATGGAAAAAATTTAATAACTATTTGCACTTCTGGCGGAAGTAGCCTTGGAAGAAGCGGCTCTGACCTTGCAAAATATGCAAAGGGAGCAACTTTTAAAGGCGGAAGACAATTTTCTAGTCGAGCAAGCGCCACAGATGTAAAAACCTATATTGAAGGACTTTTAAAATGAACGAACCGCGACGCAAGCGTGCGAAGTATAGAACTTTGCACGTCATTGCGAGCGAAGCGAACCGAAGGTCGCCGAAGGCTAGCAATCTTAACCAGTTTTTCGCTTTTTTCTAAGATTGCTTCGTCGCCACATTCGCACGCCGGCTACGAATGTGTCCTCGCAATGACGGACGCAGACTTACTTTTTTGTTAGCATTTCAAACGTAACGCCGTATTTTTCGGCAATGTCTTTTGCAAACGAAATGCCTTCCGGCGGAGCAACTTGAACTTTGAACGAGCGTTCGCCATTTTCTGCTTTTACAACAAGCGACGAAGCTTTAAATCCACTTCCACCTTTTGATTCTTCAAACTCTGCGTTAATTTCTTCTATATCAAAGGCAAGTTTATGCATGTGCGTGTTGTAAATTGTGCGGATTCCTTTTTGCAAAATTGCGCGAACAGAATCTTTTGCAATGTAAAATCCTTCTTCAAAAGATGTTGTGGAATAAGTTTCGTTCAATAAAAGCAAACTTGTTTCCGTTGCCGCTGAATAAATTTCCTTAAAACGTTTACATTCTTCGCCAAGTCGTCCTAAATCCATTGTTTTGTCTTCATCTGCTGGAAAATGCGTAAAAATTGAATCAACTGGATTAAAAACAAAACTTTCGCCCGGAACGTAAAGTCCCGCTTGCGCAAAAACGAACAAAATTCCAATCGCTTGTGTAAAAGTTGTTTTTCCGCCACGATTTGCGCCAGTTAAAATGTAAACAAGATGATTTTTGTCAAAATCTAAATCGTTCGCCACAATTTCGCCGTTTTCGTTTTCATCACGATTTTCATACGCAGAAAGCAACTTAAAATTGTAAACGCCTTTTGCGCTCATAAAATATTTTGGCTTTTCTTTTGCAATTTGCGGCTTACAAAACTTAAAACCTTTTTCTTGCATTTTTTTAATGTATTCTGCAAATCGAATGTAAAAAATAAACTGCGGAATCAGCTCTGTAATATCCGAAACCGGAAGATAAACGTACTTTTTTAGAACAGTTTTTAATTTGTGAACAATTCCTGCAATCATCGAGTTCGCAATTTTATCCATATAAAATGTTGAATTTTCAACTCGCGGATCGTTTGAACCAGCAATCGAAAGAATTTTTTCAAAAATGTCAGTTTTGTGCGCTTCTATTTCGTGGAATTTGTAATTTTCGTTCCATTCTTGTTCGTTCAAACTTTCCGTTTTTGCAACTTTAGAAACAAAATCGCCAATAATCGCAGATTTTGTAAACGCTTTTTTGTTGAACGAAATAACGCCAATTCCGTGCGCTTCGAACTTTTCGTTTAAATTTACGCCAAGAGTTACGCTTTTTAAGTTTTGCGTTGTTGCTTTTAGTTCAGAAATATCTTTTTTTAATTCTGCAAATCCATTTTCGTTGTAAATTTTTTCAACGTGATTTTTTAAGTTGTTCAATCCTTCTGATTTTAATTCGTAAGCGGAAAGACATTTGTAAATTGCTTCGATTGATTGAATGTAAGCGTTTATTTCTTCCAAGCGATGCAAAAGTTCCCAAGCAGAATTTGTTTCTTCAAAATGACCAGAAAATCCGCTGTATTGTTTTTCGTAATTGATTTTTTCTAGTTGTTCCATAAGAGCGGCGCACATTTCGGGATTATTAAAAATATCGTCAAAAATTCCAATTCGATATTCAGCGATTTTTGCGTCGTCCGTCATTTTAGAAAAGATTTGTCTAAAAAAGTTGCGCTCTTCAATTTTTTGCGTAATTTTTTCGCAAATAAAATCAAGTCCCAAATCGTGAAAAGCAACATCGCTAAGCGTGCAAAAATTATTTTCGCCATTCGGAAACAAAAGATTAATTTTTTCTTCCATAAAGTCCTCGTCAAACTTGCGTAACGTGTCATTAT
>CAZJOU010000072.1:5920-9046 GCA_964547685.1 uncultured Treponema sp.
AACTTGCGTAACGTGTCATTATCGGGCTAGACCCGATAATCTACTAAAAAGTTGACTTCTGTGTCATTATTGCACATTTACTCTTAGTGTAGCAGAAATTTTTATTATTTAGTAAGATAAATTTATGTCTTTATTACAAAGTATTTTATTGGGAATTTTACAAGGAATTGCGGAATTTCTTCCGATTTCTTCTAGCGGACATTTACAAGTTGTACAAAATCTTTTTGGATTAGACGAAGTTCCTTTGCTTTATGATGTTTTTTTGCATTTAGCAACATTGCTAGCCGTTTGCATTTATTTTAGAAAATCAATTTGGAAACTTTTAAAAGTTTTTGGACGTTTTATAGCGCGCCGCCCAGCACCAACCGAAATTGACGAAAACGATTTGCTTTGCGGAACAGAAGAACGTGGCCGAAAAACTATTGTTGCGTTAATAGTTTCTACAATTATAACTGGAGCGATTGGAATTTTTACTAGCAAATTAATTCCTGAACTTTCAATAAAAGTTACTTGTGCAGGTTTTATTGTAACTGCTTGTTTTTTAATAATTTCTTCTGTTATTGAACGTCGCAAAAATGCAAATGCAGAGCAAACAAAATCAAATGGAATTTCTGTTTTGCAAGCGGCAATAATTGGCTTTATGCAAGGCGTTGGAACTTTGCCAGGAATTAGTCGTTCTGGTTCAACAATTGCCGGCGCACAATTTTGTGGCGTAGAACGTTCTGCCGCAGGCGAATATTCATTTTTAGTTTCTATTTTTGCAATTTTAGGTGCATTTGTTTTAGAACTAAAAGATTTAAACGAAGTTTCTTCTTCTATTGGCGCAGCAAATGTAATTGCAGGTTGCATTTCTGCCTTTGTTTTTGGTTATTTTGCGCTTGCCTGCCTTATGAAAATAATAAAAAAAGGAAAACTTGAATGGTTTGCCGCATATTTAATTCCAGTTGGAATTTTAGGAATGATTTTCTTAAAATAGCGTAAAAAAATTACGAGGATTTTATGACAGAAAAAGAAAAAATGATTTCTGGGCAAATTTACGATTCTTCTGAGCCAGAATTACTAAAAATGCGTTCTAAAGCGCACAAACTTTGCGCAGATTACAATAAAACTTACGAATCAGAAGCTAACGAAAGAAAAAATATTCTAAAAGATTTAATTCCTAACCAAAGCGAAAATCTTTATTTACAAGGACCAATTCAATTTGATTACGGAACTTTTACAACTTTTGGAAAAAATTGCTACGCCAACTTTAACTTTACGGTTTTAGATTGCGCGCCGGTAACTATTGGTGATGATGTTTTTTTTGGACCAAACTGTTCACTTGTTACGCCAATTCATCCGCTTTTAAATGAAGAACGAAAAGCAAAACTAAAATCAGACGGAACTTTCTTTGCTCCAGAATATGCAAAACCAATAAAAATTGGCTCTGGTTGTTGGTTTGCAACTAACGTAACGGTTTGTGGTGGCGTAACTATTGGCGAAAATTGCGTTATTGGCGCAGGAAGCGTTGTAACCCGCGACATTCCGCCAAACAGTTTTGCCGCAGGCGTTCCTTGCAAAGTAATTCGCCAACTTAGCGAAAAAGATAGTATTCTTAAAAACTAATACGTTACTTCGCCGTCGTGTTTTAGCAAAGAAGAACTTGTTACTTCGCTAATTTGCGAAATCTCTTTTAAAAGTTCTTCTTCATCTTTAGATTTTATTTCTACAACCAAATCTGTTCGCCCATTAGCAAGCGAGCAAGATTTTGTTGCATAATTTTTGCAATATTTTTCTACAACGGCGATTACTTTTTCTTCTAAATCGTAGCCGTTTCCGCTAACCAAAAGAATTTTTGCTGCCTTTGCAACTGGAACTTTTTCAAAAACAATTAACGCAACCGTTACAATAAACGAAAGCGCAAATGCAATTTCTGCTTGGCCAGCGCCAGTAATTATTCCGCACGAAATTGACCAAAAAAGAAAAACTAAATCCATTGGGTCTTTTATTGCAGTTCTAAAGCGAACAATAGAAAGCGCACCAACCATACCAAGCGAAACAACAACATTCGATTGCATTGTAAGAATAATTCCAGCAGTTATTAAATTAATTACAGCAAGCGAAATATTAAAATTTTTGGAATAAAACGTTTTGCGCGTTAAAATTCTATAGGCAACAAATATATAAACAGAAAATATTGCAGAAATTGCAAAAACAATCAGAATATTTTCTGGAGTCATATCGTAGCGAGAAAAACCTTCTATAAAAGATTTTTTAAAGATGTCCTTAAATGTTTGCATAACAAAACCTCGTAAAGTGTAGTATTAAATTATTATTCCTTGCGCATTGTATTTTCTGCACAAATAATATTTAGAAAAAGAACTTTGCCTAAGCAATGTTGTTTGTAGCAAAGAAGAAATATAATCTGGCAAAAGTTCATCAAATTTAACTTCTAGCATATTAACGTTTCGTTCCATAACAGGTCTAAACGCAACGTTTTCGCTAAAAAAGCCTTTTATATCCGCAGAACTGCGAATATTTCTGTCAAAAGTAACGCGAACATTTCCAATTTTGTAAATGTACGGAACTCTTTCGTAAGCGACAATGCAAACTGGTTTTAAGCCAGAATATTGCATTTTTGAATACAATTTTTTTAAAAGATACGGAGAATCATTTTTAATTTCAGGAATTTTTCCGTTCATAATTGTTTCACAATCTTCTTTAGAAATTGAACAAGAATGTTTTAATGTTTTTCCGTTTTCTTTTTGTTTTAATTCCAAACTTATTCTAGAAGAATCGCAATTATAAATTCTAATTCTAAATTTTTCGCGAGGATCTGTTCCGTCTTCGTTTTCGTGGTAACAAGTGTTGTACATATCGTCAAAATAAATGCTTCTAATTGAATAAGAACCTTTTGTTCCTGTGTGCGAATCTAAAGCAAGAACAGAACTTACACGCTTTTCTAAAACCGTAAGCACAATTTCTGGGGAAATATATTTATATTCGTGGCGATATTTATTCATTCAATCTCAACAATACTTTAAAAATAGATAGTTCAAAATTGAACTATATTAAGATTTTACATAAATTTAACAAATTGGTAAATAGGTTTGAACGAATAAACCTTGTTTTTTTTATAAATTCTTT
>CAZJOU010000073.1:0-1127 GCA_964547685.1 uncultured Treponema sp.
AACGGAAACTTTATTATAACCGGAGTGTTCATTCCTACTCCAAGTTCTAAAAACAAAACGTGCGACTTTTCGTGCTTTGCTAAAAAATCTTCGTAATTTTTCGCCGCTTTGTGCCAGCCGGAATCTTCTACAAAAGTGTCATCGCTTCGCAAGTTTGTTGTCATTGGTTTTCCATCGTCAGGGCAAATTGGTAGCAAATCGCTTGGAATTGACATTTTTATGTCATTGCCAAGCTTGCTGATTATGTCATTGTCGGGCTTGACCCGACAATCTGTCGGAATAGACGTTTTTATAGATTCCCGCATCAAGTGCGGGAATGACACGTTTTTTTTGTCATTGCTGTTGGTTACTCCGCTTCGCTTCGTGCGCAAGCGGGCGAGAGTCTCAACCACCACGTTTTCTGGCATAACTAAATTACCATTCTCGTCAATCTTAAAACCTTCCGACAAAACCATTTTTTTTACAATTTCGTAATTGTCGTACGTTTTTTCCGCTGATTTTCCGCTTGGCTTGCTTGACTGAAAAAGTCCGTAATCGCCTTGTGTGTAAAAAAGCCGCGATTTGTCAAATCCTGCGCGCTGAAAACAATGATCAACGTTTGTTGTCAAAACAAAATAATCTTTGTCGTGAACAAGGCTAAAAAGTTTTTCGTACAAATCGCTAGGAATTGGCGCATAGCGATTTATCCAAATGTAGCGGCACCAAAATCCCCAAAATTCTTCCAAAGTTTTGTAAGAATAAAATCCGCCGGAATACATATCGTGAAATCCGTATTTTGCTTCAAAATCCGAAAAATATTTTTTGAATCGCTCGCCAGAATAAACGTAGCCAGCCGCAGTGGAAAGTCCGCTTCCGGCTCCAATAACAACTGCGTCTGCCGTTGCAAGTTGATTTTTAAGAATATCAATTTTTTCGTCAAAACTAATTTGTGGTCCGCGTGTAAAAACCGTGTTTGGATTTATGTAATACATTTTTGCCTCCATTTATAGAAGGGCGGACAACCGCCCTACGCTCCAACCGCTTCGCGTTTTCCGCTACCCACCGTGCGGGGAAATTCCCCGCAACGCCCCTTTATTTGTAATATAATATATTACAAATAATTTTTGATGTCAAGAAAATTATTACAA
>CAZJOU010000073.1:1227-9013 GCA_964547685.1 uncultured Treponema sp.
AACGCTGCTTTTGGTTTTAAAAGCGACTGGAAATAATACGTAGAAAAAATGTTCAGCGGTAAAAGCAAGAACGAAAGCGAATAGCGGCGAATAATTTGTGGCGCAATTTGTAAAATCTCTTCGGTCGGCTTCATAAAAATTCGAATGTACAAATTTGGAAAAAGTTCACTTAACGCTGTCCAGAAAATTGCAAAGAACGAAACTGTGTAAAGCGCATATTTTAAAACCTCGCGAATTCCAGAAAATCGTTTTGCGCCGTAGTTTACGCTAATAATCGGCTGGCTTGCTTGCCCAACGCTATACGCGCAACATTGAACAAATGTGCTTACGTTTATAATCGGTCCGTAAATTGCAAGCGCGGAAGTTCCCAAATATTTCATAATTTGGCGGTTAAACAAAATGGTAAGAATTCCCATTGCAACGTCTATAAAAAAGGTTGAAAATCCGGTTATTAAAATGCGGCCAAGTTTTGAAAAAAGTTTTTTTGGACGAACAAATCTAAGCGAATTTTTCTTTGTAAAAAAGTGTGAAATCATTACGACAAACGAAATTGCCGAGCCGATTGCGGTTGCAAGTCCTGCACCGAACATTCCCAAGTTTAGCGGAAAAACAAAAACGTAGTCGCCGAAAATATTAAAAATTCCGCCCGCTAAAACGCCAACTGTTGCAAGCGTTGGGTTTCCGTCGTTGCGTAAAAAAGCCGCAAGCATTTGGTTGAACAAAAAAAGCGGAAGCACAAACAAAACTGGAACAAGATACGTTTTTGCAAGCGAAAGCAAATGTTCGTTTGCGCCAAAAAATACAAGAATCTGATTTTCAAAAACAATGAACAAAACCCAAGCAAGAACGCCAAGCAAAACTGAACCAACTAATGCGGCGGAAAAATATTCGTTTGCTTCGTTTTGGTTTTTGGTTACGTCGGAATCTGTTCTTCCGCGAATTGTGCTAAAAATTACTGAACCGCCAATTCCTGTTAGTAAGCCAAGACTGTAAATTACGTTCCAAATTGGCGCAACAACGGAAAGTGCGGCAGTTCCGTCTGGCCCTTGATATTGACCAACCATTGCCATATCAACAACAGAATAAATAGAAGAAATCATTGCACTTCCAAATGCCGCTGCTAAATACTTAAAATAAAGCGGACGAATTCTTCCGTTCAACAAGTCCATATTGTCCTCCTGCGTTGTGCACAACTTTTTTAAACAAAAAAAGCCGAATAAGAAGCCGAACATCTGCTTTCTTATTCGTTTCTTTTATACGTAAAAGAAACCTCCGACAAGCAGAATATTCGTTATCTTATCCGGCCTTGCACTTACGATTACAAGTCCTCCGATAAACAACTTTGAACGTTATAACGCTGCAAAAAAATAATGTCAACTAGGCAAATTACAAACTTAAACGCTTTTTAAGTTTTGATCGTGCATTACAAAAAGTTTTATTCCTTCATCTTTGTGTTTGTTTTTTACAAAAGAAACTACTGTTTCTATGTTTTTTTCGTACTTTTCATCTACATACGCCAAAAGCAAAAAGTTCGTTTCTGGCCAAGTTGTTGTTCCAAGTTTGTAAGAATCTTTGCCACGTCCATAAGCAAGCGGAATAATTGTGTAATAAAAATCCGGAATAACCGCCTCTAAATTCTTTACCAAAACATCCTGAGTAGACTGGTTTGCAATAAGTTCTATCCTAATCATTTTTATTTTCCTCTAGCAATTTTTGTAATTCTGGGTCAACTTTGAATTCGTTTTTCTTGTTCTTTTTTTCGTTAAAAAGCGAATACAAAACTGGAATTATAAAAAGCGTTACAAGCGTACTAGTTGTAAGTCCGCCAATTACGCAAAGTCCAATTGGTTGCGTCATAGACGAGTTTGCATCGCCAAAAAACGCCATTGGAACCATTCCCAAAATTGTTGTAAGCGTTGTCATTTGAACAGGGCGGAATCGCGAAGCACCTGCTTCTTCGCACGCTTGCTTTACGTCCATTCCGCGACGAACAAGCAAGTTTGTTTGGTCAACCAAAATAATTCCGTTATTTACAACAATTCCAATTAACATTACAACGCCAATCATAGAAACCATACTAAACGACTGACCCGTTATTAAGTGAATTAAAACAACGCCTACAATTAAGAACGGAAGCGTAAACATATTAATAAACGGTTCTTTAAAACTTTCGTAAGTTCCAGCCATAACGCCAAATACCAAAATAATTGCCAAAATAATAATAATCTTAAAGACAGACATCATACTCATTGTGTCTTGCCAAGAACCTTCGTAAGTAATAGAAATGTCGTCTGGAACAATCATTTCGGTTTTTAAAAGATTTTTAATTTGAGTTTCTGCGTCGCCTGCGGTAAGTCCACCAGAAACGTTTGCTGTAAGATGAACAGTTCGCGTTTTGTTGTCGTGATTAATTGCAACTGGACCAACGCTTCGCACAACTTCTGCAAAGTTCGAAACAGCGTAACTTCCATTTGTGCCGCTTACATAAATTTTTTCCAAATCTGGAATAGAAGTTCTATCTTCATTTATTAAAAGAACAACAACATCGTAGTCGTCGCCATTATAACGGTAAGTTGTAGCCGTTTTTCCGTTTATACTGTAATTAATTTCGTTTGCAATAGTGTTTACAGAAATTCCAAAAGAAGAAGCACGGTCGCGGTCAATTTTAATTTCTACTTGCGGAAGTCCTTCTTCTAGGTCAAGTTGCGCTTCTGTTACCGACGGAATTTTTTCTTTCATTTTAGAAATAAGTTCGTTTGCAAAGTTTGTAATTTCTGTTAAATCGTCGCCGTGGAACGCAATATCAATGTCGCTTCCGGTCATTTGTTGCATTCGTCCTTCGTCAAAAGTAAAGGTTGCAGTAGGAAAGTCGGAAAAATGAGCGCGCAAAAGTTCTTTTATTTCGTCTGCGGACTGAGTTTGTTCCGAAGCATCTTTTAAGTAAATAGAAATTGAACCTTTATACGAACTATCTGAACTTAAGCCCATTCCGCTTCCTGTTCCAACGCTAACAACAATATTTTCTGGGTCTTTTACTTCATTTTTAACAATTTCGTAAAATTGATTCATAACGTTTTGCGTTTCTGAAAGTTTTGTTCCAAGAGGAAGTTCAACATTTAATCCAACAGAAGTATCGTTGTAATTTGACATATAAGTCATTTTTAATCTTCCAATTAAAATTATAGAAGCAGCAAGAATTGTAAACGAAACTAAAACGGTTGCAAATCTGTGGCGCAAAACAAAGTGAAGTCCGTGCTTGTATTTTAATGTAATCCATTGAATTGCGTTTTCTATAGCTTTATCCGCTTTTGCAAGAGTTTTATTTTTAATTGGAACTTCGTTTCGGTTGTCTAATTTTAAGAATTTTCCGGCTAAAACTGGAACAAGGAACATTGCAACAAATAGTGAAGAAAGAAGCGCAATTATAATTACAACCATTAAAGTTGTAAAAAGTTCGCCAAGCATACTTAAGCTATTTTTGTAAACAAAGAACGGAATAAAAACGCAGATTGTAGTTAAGTTTCCAGAAACAACAGAAGCCATAACTTCTTGCGTTCCAACTGCTGCCGCAACATCTGCACTTGTTCCGCGCATTCGGTAAGAATAAATATTTTCTATTACAACAACAGAAGCGTCTACAACCATTCCAACGCCCAAAATTAATCCAGTCATTGTAATCATATTCAACGTTATTCCGCTAAATACCATAACTAAAACGGTAATTAAAACGCTAAACGGAATAGAAATTGCCATAATAAGCGTACTTTTTATGTTTCGCAAGAATATGAACAAAACTAAAACTGTAAGAATAAATCCTTCTACAATAGATTCTACAAGTGAACTTAAAGTATCGCGTACAGAAGTTGAATCGTCGTGGACAATCACAATGTCAACGCCTTCTGGTAAAATTTGTTTGATTTCTTCTATTTTTGCGTAAACTGCGTTTGCTACGTTTACAGTGTTGCTTCCGCTTTGTTTTTGCAAACTTATATAAACGCCCGGCTTTCCGTTAATGTAAACTTCGCTTGTTTGGTCTTTGTAACCCATATACGCTTCGCCAACATCGGAAAGCTTTACGTCGTAACCATTTACTGTTCCAACAACTGTATTGTTAATTTCGTCAATATCGGAAAATTCGCCGGTTGTGCGAACCATATATTTTCGCGTTCCTTCGTAAACAGAACCGCCGCCGACTTCGATATTTTGGCTTGCAAGCGTAGAAACTACAGAAGAAAGAGTAAGTCCGTATGCGTCAAGTCGGTTTTGGCTAAGTTCTACGCGCACAATTTGTTCACGCCCGCCACTTACAGAAGCCTGCGCAATTCCGTCTGTTTGTTCCAATCTGTCGGAAACTTCGTCATCTGCAAGTTTTCTAAGTTCATCGGCAGTTTTGTTTCCGTTTAAGGCAAGTGTCATAATTGGCATAGAATCCGAATCGAACTTAAAAATTTGCGGACTGTCTGCGTCGTCTGGAAGTGCGCCTTTTACCATATCAAGTTTGTCGCGAATATCATTTACGGCTGTATCTAAGTTTGTTCCATAATTAAATTCAAGTTTTACAAGCGAAGAACCTTCCGAAGATTCAGAAGTCATTTCTTTTAAATTGCTTAAACTTACCAATCCAGATTCAATTACGTTTGTTACAGATTTTTCTACTGATTCTGGACCAGCGTTTTCGTAACTTGTATAAACCATTACAACTGGCATATCCATATCTGGCATTAAGTCAATTTGTATATTTCCTAGCGTAAAAAAAGCAACAATGGCAATTAGCGCAAAAATACAAATTGTTAAAACCGGATGTTCAAGAACTTTTTTAGAAATGCTCATTAGTTGCCTCCGTTTTCGGTATTGCTACTTTCGCTACTTGCGTTGTCCGCGCTGGTGGTTGAGCCTGTCGAACCCACCGATGTTGTGTTCGCTTCGTTAGAAATGTCGTTAACTTTTGCACCGTCCGTTAAAACTTGCATTCCGCTTATAACAATTTTGTCGCCAGTAGAAATTCCGCTTGTAATTTCGGTAATTCCGTCAACAGTAACGCCAGTTTCTACTTCAACTTGGCTAACAGTGTTATCGCTATTCAACTTAAATAAGTAACTTTTTCCGCCACTTGTTACAATAGAATCTTCTGGAACAGAAAGCACATTTTCGTGCAATTTTGTGTTCAATTTTACGCGAACAAACATTCCTGCGTTAATTCTAGAATCTGTTGTATCAAATAAAAGATAAATTTCCTTTGTGCGCGAAGTTTCGTCTACTATTGGCGAAATTCTAAAAATGTGAGCAGGGAAAGTTTCTGTTTTATATGCTGCAAGAGCAATTTCCGCAGTTAGATTATTTTTTAAGTCGCCAATTTTGCTTTCTGGAACTTTTACTTCTATTTGAAGTTTGTTAATGTTTCCAATATTTGCTATTGCTGTAGAAGTTGTTACGGTTGTTCCAGTTGTTAGCGGAAGCGAAGTAATGTAACCTTCTATTGGTGCAACAACTGGACTTTTTGCGTAATGTTCGCCCGGAGCCGAAGGGTCAACTTCTGCAATAGTTTGTCCGCGACGAACATAAGTTCCAAGCGTAACAGGAACTGTTGTAAGTTTTCCACCAATATCTGGATAAACCGAAATTGTGTTGTCGGGTTTTACGTTTCCATTTAATAACAAATATTCTTGTAAATTTCCTTCTGCTATTTCTTCTGTTTTTACTGTGTAAACAGTTTCTTCTTGTTGAACTTGTTTTCCTTTTTTTGATTTTGGAATAAGCGCAATTACAACTAGAATTGCAACTGCAACAAGAATCATAACAAGTCGTTTTTTTGTAATCATTTTATTTACCTCTTTTGTTTAGCGTATTTTAATTTTCAAAATATGTATTTAAGTTAAGTCCAAGCGTGTTTTCTAAGTCCAAAACATTAGAAATTAGCGTGTATTGTTCTTCTTTTAGTTGAACTTGCGCATTTTCTAGCGTGTCTAGCGAATTTTGCAAAGTAAGCAAATCTTTTGTTCCGCGATTAAACGCTTCTTCCGTCATATCGTAAGATTGTTTTGCTAATTGCAAATTAAGTTTTCGTGCTTCTAGCGTTTTTTTAGAAAGTTCAATGTCTTTTAATTTTTCTACTGCACTTGTTCGCACAGTTTTCTTTTTATTTTCAAGTTGAATTTCGTAATCTTTTACAGTGTCTTTTAAGGCTGCAACATTGTCGCGCGCAGAAGAACCCGGAAGCCAACTATCTAGCGGAAGCGAAATTCCTGCGCTAATGCTCCAATCTGTAGTTTCGGTTGTTATATCGCTTTTTGTTTCTTTGCTCCAAGTTTCGGGATTTACGCTTGCACCTAAAGTTAGCGACGGACCTAAACTAGAAAGGCTAGTTTGCTTTGCTGCATATTTTGCAGTTTTTAAGTTTGCTTCTAGCGTTTTAATTTCTGGCGCATTAGAAAGATTTTCTTCTATTACAGTGTGGTCAATTTCTTTTACAGAATCTGCAACGTCTAGCGTTCCGTCAAGTTCAACTTTTGTTCCGTCAGATAAATCATAGCCGATTGTGTCCATAAAACTTATTAGCGCATTTAAATAAGTATTTTGCGCGCTATCTACATTTGGTTTTGAAGTTTCGTAATTTACTTGCGCAGAAAGCAAATCTATTTGAGATGCAACTCCGCGATTATATTTTGCTTGCGTCTGTTCGTAAGTTCTTTTGTAAGAATCGCAAGTTGATTGTGCAGAATCCCATTTTTCTTTTAAGTACAAAATATTGTAAAAAGTTTGACGAACCGCGCTTTCTGTGCTTCTAATAGTTGCGTCAAAAGTTATTTTCTGAGCGTCGTAATCTGCTTTAATTTTCTTTATTTTGTCTGCAAGTCCTAAATCTAGCGACAAACTTGCGTTAATTCCGGCAGAAAGCGAATAAGTGTTTGTGTCTGTGTCGCGCGTTATGCGGTTTTCGCTTCCGTTTGCAGTTGCGTTTACAGAAGGCAAGACCGAATTCCAAGAATGATTTTTTTCACGCTTTTTCTGATTCAACGTAATTGTTCCGCGCTGAATATCAATATGACTTTCTAGTGCTTTGCTAACTGCGTCTTCCACTGTGATTTTTACAATTTTTTCTTCTTGTTGCGTTTGTTCTTCTTGTGCAAAAATCGCACTTAAAAAAGAAACAAACAGAAGCGAAATTGCAAAAATTTTTTTACCAAAGTTGTTCAACATAAAATCTCCTGTTGTTAATTCCTACTAATATAAATAATAGTCTGCTATTATAAATAGTTACAATTTTAACTTCTTAAAATTTTCATTAAGAATTTGCTACAAGTCCGTCCCGAACTTTTATTAAAAGTTCCCTAAAAATTTTTTGTTCATCGTTGGATAAATTTTTATTCAACAAAGTTTCTGCTTCTTTCATATGACTTCTTGCGTGTTCGCATTTTTCTATTCCTTGCTTTGTAAGAAGAACGTGCTTTGCTCTGCTATTTTTTTCGTTATACGTTTCTACAAGATTTTTTTCGCAAAGTCTAGAAATTACGCCAAACGCCGTAGGTTGAGTTACATTCATTTGCTCTTCTAATTCTGACATTGTTAAATCTTTTTTAGAAGAAAAGTAAAGGGTAGTAAGAAAACCGCTTTGCGTCAAAGTAAGTCCATCTTCTCTAAGTTCGTTGTTTGCCTTTTTTTCAAGCGCATCGCTTATTTGTTTAATTATCATTCCAGTATCTTTTTGTAGCATTAAAGCTTCTCCAGAATATTTAATTTACAATAAAAATAGCGTGCTATTATAAAAATGTCAATAGCACGCTATTTT
>CAZJOU010000074.1:0-2283 GCA_964547685.1 uncultured Treponema sp.
TTTGGTTGTTATATGTCAAAAATTGTTTTGCGAATTAGTGGAATTATTTTTTTTATGCTTTCGCTTGCTGCTGCGTTACCAGCACTTAGTCGCAATTTAGATTCTTTTGCGTTCTTTATTGCTTCGCCAGATTTGGGTTGGGGGTTATTTTACATTTTTACAGGATTTTTGCTTTGTTCATTCTTTTTGTTTGCACTTTTTTCTACAGGAACTGCGGCAATTTTTGCAAGTGAACAAGGTTATGTTCAATCTGTTTGGAACTGCGCTCTTTATTCGCTTTTTTGTCTTGCGCTTTTTACTTCGCTTTTAATTGTTACTGGCATTACGCCAGAAGACAAAGCAATTTTTTTACTTTGCGAAATTTCTTTGCTTGGTTTAATTATTTACAACGTAATTGTTTTTTTATGTTTGCGTAACAAAGAAAATTTTTATTGGAAAAATATTTTTTCTAGCGACTCGCGTTGTAAACTTTGCTTAAAAGTCTATGCACTTATGATTTGCGTAATAGAAATTGGTTGCTTTTTGTTAGCGCATAAGTTTGTAGAATAAGGTAAGTAATTGAAAACAACGCAAAAAAACGCTATTCTTTTACATATTATTTTATTTATTGGAGCATAATATGTTGCTTAATGGTTCTCAGATTGTTATAGAATGTCTTATTGAACAAGGTGTAGATACAGTTTTTGGTTATCCTGGCGGATGTATTCTTAATATTTACGATGAACTTTATAAAAATTCTGGGCGAATTAAACATATTTTAACAGCGCATGAACAAGGAGCGGCTCACGCAGCAGATGGATATGCGCGTGCAACTGGAAAAGTTGGTGTTTGTATGGCAACAAGTGGCCCAGGAGCTACAAATCTTGTAACAGGAATTGCAACCGCTTATATGGATTCTATTCCAATTGTTGCAATTACTTGTAACGTAGGAAAAGCACTTTTAGGTCGCGATTCTTTTCAGGAAATTGATATTACGGGCGTAACGCTTCCTATAACAAAGCACAATTTTCTTGTAAAAGATGTAAAAGATTTAGCACAAACATTTCGTGAAGCATTTTTAATTGCAAAATCTGGTCGTCCGGGACCAGTTCTTATTGATATTTTAAAAGATGCAACAGCGCTTAATATTCAATATGAGTTTGAACCTTCTAAAAATCCAGACGAAATTGCTAGAAAAGCTTTAAATGCAGTTAATTTTAAGCGTGCAGTTACTGTTCCAACTCCAGCAGAAGAAGATATTAAAAAAGCGGCAGAAATGATAAACGCTTCTGAACGTCCAATTATTTATGCTGGCGGTGGTGTAAAAATTTCTGGTGCAGAGGAAGAACTTTTAAAATTTGCAGAAAAAGCGTCTATTCCGGTTAGCGAATCTTTAATGGGACGCGACTGTTTTCCGTCTAGTCATCCGCTTTGCACTTGGATGGTTGGAATGCACGGAACTTACGCAAGCAATATGGGAATTACAGAATCAGATTTGGTTATTGCAATTGGTTCACGTTTTTCTGATAGAGTTTATGGTGATGCTTCTAAATTTGCAGAAAGAGCAAAAATTTTACATATCGATATTGATCCTGCGGAAATTAATAAAAATATCAATACAGACGCAAGTGTTATTGGAGATGTAAAAGATGTTCTTACAAAACTTATTCCGCTTGTAAATAAAAAAGAACACAAAGAATGGCTTAATCAAATTAATGAATGGAAAAAAACTTATCCATCTTGTTACGACAAACAGCCTAAAGATTCTATAAATCCAAAGTTTATTTGTGAGCATATTCATAGCGTTGTTGGCGATGACTGTTTTATTACAACAGAAGTTGGTCAGCATCAAATGTGGACGGCTCAATTTTATCCGTTTGGAAAAAAGCGTCGTTTTGTAACTTCTGGTGGACTTGGAACAATGGGTTACGGAACTGGCGCAGCTATTGGTATTTCGCTTTCTAAAACAGGAAGTCGCGTTGTTCATATTGCAGGAGATGGTTCTTTTAGAATGAACTGTAACGAACTTGCTACAATTTCGCACTACAATCTTCCGATTGTAATTGTTGTTGTAAATAATAATGCGCTTGGAAATGTAAGAATGTGGCAGCGTTTATTTTACGGAAAGCGTTTTAGCCAAACAACACTTGATTTTGGTCCAGATTGGGTAAAACTTGCAGATTCTTATGGAATAAAAGGTTACAAAGCAACTAACGCAAATGAATTTGCAAAAGTTTTTGACGAAGCGTTTAAATCTGGAAAGCCAGCAGTTATTGACGCTAAGGTTGATAAGGACGAGATGGT
>CAZJOU010000074.1:2383-8988 GCA_964547685.1 uncultured Treponema sp.
CTGCGCCACTGCTCGAAGCCGCTTGCTCTGGTAGCGAAGACCGAAGGGCTGAGCGAGGGGCGGGGCTCCGCCCTAAAGACTTGCTTTAATACAAGAAATTAATTTTCGTAGAATTTTTTTAGATTTCGTAGTATATTTTAAAAGAAGGAAACTGGTAGGAGCAATTGTGATGTACGAATCTGGCGAAGATTATCTTGAAGCGGTTTTAATGATTCAGCAAAAAAAAGGCGAATGTCATTCTGTAGATGTTGCGCACAAACTTAATGTTTCTAAACCTAGCGTAAGTCGCGCAATGGGAATCTTAAAAGAAGACGGATATATCTTTGTTGACGAAAACCAGCATATTAATTTTACAGAAAAAGGTTTAGCAAAAGCTCAAGACGTTTACGATAGACATAAACTTCTTACCGCGTTTCTTATGAAAATTACTGGACTTGATGAAGAACAATCCGAACAAAATGCTTGCCGAATTGAACATGTTATTGATTCTGACGTTGTTCGTGGCATAAAAAATTGGATGAAAACGAATTAAGTCAAAATTAAATTTAAGTTATTTTAAGTTAAATGAAAAATTTTTTGCGTTATTTGCGAACAAGGCCGCTTGCTTTTGTAAGCGTTATTCTGCTTTTAATTTTATATTTTGTTATGATTTTTGCAGAATTTTTTGCTCCTTATCCTGCAACTAAAAGTTACGAAAATAATACTTTTCATCCTGCTAATATTCAGATTACAGCAAAGGGAATAAAAGTTCGCGAATATCGCGCAATAAATAAATCTACTTGGAAATACGTACGCATAAAAGATTCTGAATGTATCCACAATTTTAAGTTTTTTGCAAAAGGTGAACCTTATAAACTTTTGGGTTTTATTCCTGCAAACCGCCATCTTTTTGGTTCTGATTCTGAATATCCAGCGTATTTGCTGGGCGCGGATAATCTTGGGCGCGATTTGTTTAGTAGAATTGTTTACGGAAGCAGAATTTCTTTAACCATTGGTTTTGTTGCAACTGCAATTTCTTTGCTATTGGCGGTTATTCTTGGCGGACTTTCTGGTTATTTTGGAAGCGTTACGGATTGGGCAATTATGCGCTTTGCAGAATTTTTTATGTTAATTCCTTCGCTATATTTTATTTTGTTTTTGCGTTCGTTATTAAATACAAAAATGGATTCTGGCACGTCTTATATGGTAATTACGCTAATTTTAGCGTTGGTTGGTTGGCCTGGAAGCGCGCGCACAATTCGTGGAATGGTTCATTCTATAAAGCGCGAAGAATTTGTTGTAGACGCACAACTAGAAGGAATTCCTAGTTTAGTTGTTATTTTTAGGCACATAATTCCGCAAACAGCAAGTCTTTTAATTGTAAGCACAGCACTTTCTGTTCCAGGTTTTATTATGAGCGAAACAACTTTGTCTTATTTAGGACTTGGAATTAATGATCCTGCGGTTAGTTGGGGTTCTTTAATAAATCGCGATATTTCGACTTTGTCTAATTTGCGTAATTTTCCGTGGCTTTTGTATCCAGTTTTAATGCTTTTGTTAGTTACGCTTGCTTTTAATTTTTTAGGCGACGCTTTGCGCGATTTTTATGATCCTTATAGTGCGGTGTTTAAGAAAAAAAGAAAAAAAGCTAAAAAAGTTGTTACCACACAACCGCAAACTACGAATACACTCAGACGGAACTTGCAAAACGTTCCGCTTCTTTCTGTGGAAAATCTTGCGGTTTCTTTTAGAATGTTGCGAGGAACAAAACAAGTTTTAGTTCAAGGCGTAAAAAATGTTTCTTTTTATATTGATAAAGGCGAAATTTTAGGAATTGTAGGAGAAAGCGGTTCTGGAAAATCTGTTTCTACAACTGCAATTCCGGGATTACTTCCGCAAAATGCAGAAATGAGCGGACATATTTATTTTAAGGGCGTAGATTTAACTCTTCTTTCGCAAAACGAAATAAGAGCGTACCGCGGAAAGAAAATTGCATTAATTTTTCAAGAGCCAGGCAGAAGTTTTGATCCTTTGCAAAATATAGGAAGCGTTTTTTTAGAAACGTTTAGGATTGCAGAACCTAATATTACAAAAGAAGAATCTAATAAAAAAGCGGCGGAACTTTTAAGGGAAGTTGGACTTCCAGATCCAGAAGGAAGATTAAAAGCGTTTCCACATCAGTTTTCGGGCGGACAGTTGCAACGAATTGGAATAGCGCTTGCGCTTGCGCAAAATTGTGAACTTCTAATTGCTGACGAACCAACAACTGCGCTAGACGTAACGATTCAAGCGCAAATAGTTTCGCTTTTGCTACGTTTACGAAAGGAAAAAGGTCTTTCTATAATTTTTATAAGTCACGATATTAATCTTGTTGCGCAAATTAGCGACCGAATTTGTGTAATGTACCACGGAAATATTGTAGAATCTGGTTCTAGCAAGCAAATTATAGAAAATCCGCAAAATGAATATACAAAAAAATTGATTTCCGCCGTTCCAAAATTTGGCACGCATTACGAATGAAAACAACGTACTTTGTGTTCTTCTCCGTCTGCGTTTTGAACTGTTCTAAATGCTGGAAGTTCATTTTTGCATTTTTCTGTTGCTTTTGGACATCTGTAAGCAAAAGGACAGCAAACTTCTTTTTCTAAAGTTGTTTTTACTTCTACATTTGAATTTGTAAGTTTTCCTTCTGCGCCTTCAAAAAGAAGTTTTGTGTATGGATGAAGAGCATTTTTGTACATATTTTTAGCAGGTCCTTCTTCTACCATAACGCCACGGTACATAACGCCAATTTTATCGCAAAAATAGCAAGCAACTCGTAAGTCGTGCGTAATAAAAATAAAACTTAAATTGCGATTTTTTCGTAAAGTTTGTAAAAGGTTTAAAATTTGACTTTGAATAGAAACGTCTAGTGCAGAAACAACTTCGTCGCAAATTAAAAGTTCTGGACTCATAATTAAGCCACGCGCAATAGAAATGCGTTGCCTTTGTCCACCAGAAAATTCTGCTGGGCGACGATTTAAATCTTCTTTTGTTAGCCCAGCTTCTTGAATTATTTTTTCTGCAAGTTGTAAAGCATTTTCTTTTCCGCGCCATAAAGAAGAATATCGCAATGCAGAAACTAAAACTTCGTAAACTGTCATTCGCGGATTTAGCGATTTTGCAGGATCTTGGAAAATGTATTTTACTTTTTCACGATATTTTTTTAGTTCTTTTTTAGACATTTTAGAAATATCGTTTTTACAAAATTCTATTTTTCCAGAACTTTGTTTGTACATTTGAATTATAAGCCGCGCAGTTGTTGTTTTTCCACAACCAGATTCGCCAACAATTCCATAAGTTTGTCCGCGAAAAAGTTCAAAAGAAACGTCATTTACGGCGTAAACAGTTTTTTTATTTTTTGCAAAAAATCCTGCTTCTAAATTAAATTGTTTTGTAAGATTTTGAACTTTTAAAACTGATTCTGCGTTCATAATTTTATTATAACGTAAATTTAAGTAAGATTCAAAAAATATATGTTTTGCAATTTCCGTGTCATTATCTGGCTAGACTTGACAATCCACAGTTGTTATAGATTCCGTGTCGGAGCACGGAATGACGCCCTCACCGGCGGACAAGACGTCCGCCAAGAGCTCCTGAAAATGCAAAGCATTTGAAATGGAAACAAAATTGCAGGTCAGAATATAGATAGTCGGCAACGCCGACCATAACAAACCCAACGGCGGACAGGACGTCCGCCAAGAACTCTTGAATCTGCGAAGCAGATGAAATGGAAACAAAATTGCAGGAGGCAATTTTGTTTCCTTCGTGTACTTGTTCTTATTTGTTATAACAGTTAAAATTAGCATAGTTTAATTTATGGAGTGAACTTTGAACAGTGGATCTATTTTTGTGCAACAACTTGTAAATGGTCTTTCGCTTGGAAGCATTTATGCGCTTATTGCACTTGGCTATACAATGGTTTACGGAATTGTAAAACTTATAAACTTTGCACACGGCGACGTTATGATGGTTGGCGCTTATGCCGGATATTTTGTTCTTATGGCACTTGGCGCAACAGTTCCGGGAATGGCTGGCGCATTTATTGCAGCAATGGTTATTTGTGGACTTCTTTCTATTTTAATAGAACGTTTTGCTTACCGCCCTTTGCGACAGTCGCCACGACTTAATTCGTTAATTACAGCAATTGCGGTTGAACTTATTTTGCAAAATCTTATGCGAGTCCTTCCTTTTGTTGGACCAGATCCACGCCAATTTCCTACAATGAAAACACAAAACTTTACTTGGGGAATTCTTTCTATTTCTAATCTTCAACTTACAGTTATTATTTCTAGCGCAGTTTTTATGGTTCTTTTAAATCTTCTTGTAAACCACACAAAAACAGGAAAAGCAATGCAAGCCGTTTCTTTTGATTTACAAGCCTCTAGCCTTATGGGAATTAACGTAAATAGAATAATTGCCATAACTTTCGTTGTAGGGTCTGTTCTTGCTGGCGCAGGCGGAGTTTTATACGCAACTGCATATCCGCAAGTAGATCCTGTTATGGGTTACATTCCGGGCTTAAAAGCATTTGTTGCAGCAGTTCTTGGCGGAATTGGTTCTATTCCTGGCGCAATGGCAGGCGGAATTATTTTAGGCGTTGCCGAAACTTTAACAAAAGGATATTTAAGTAGCCAATATGCAGATGCAATTTCTTATATAATTTTAATTGTAATTCTTTTAGTAAAACCAGCCGGTTTATTTGGCAAAAAAACAACTGTAAAAGTTTAGGAGCGCAAAATGAAAAATAAATTTTTACGAAATTTTTTAATTTTAACAGTTGTTTCTATTATTGTAATTGCTGTTCCTACAATTTTTACGGCAACAGGAATTATGGACGCTTATTCTTCTGGCGTTTTTGCACTTGCCGGCGTTTACGCAATTATGGCTATAAGCGTAAATATTATTTCTGGAATTACAGGGCAATTAAGTCTTGGTCAAGCTGGATTTATGGCTTTAGGCGCATACGCTACAATTTTATTGAATACAAATTTGCATTTTCCGCTTCCGTTAGCAGTTATTGTAGCCGGCATTATAACTGCATTTTTTGGATTTTTAATTGGATTTCCAACATTAAAACTAGAAGGCGACTATCTTGCCATTGTAACTCTTGCTTTTGGCGAAATTATTCGTAGCGTTCTTGTAAACTTAAAAGATATAACTGGCGGACCAAACGGAAAATCTTTTCCTACGATATTAACGTTAAATCCGACAGTTGCAGTTTTGGTAATTACAACCGTTTTAGTTTTAATACTTGCCTTTGTTCAAAATATAATTCGCTCTAGTTATGGGCGCGCAATTCTTGCAGTTCGCGAAGACGAAATTGCCGCAAATTCTTGCGGAGTTCACGTTTTTCATTACAAAATGGCAGGATTCGTTTTAGCAAGTTTTGTTGCGGGAATTGGCGGTTCACTTTACGTTATGTACGTTGGATTTATAAAACCAGAGCAAGCAGCATTTACAAAATCAATTGACTATTTAATCTTTGTAGTTTTAGGTGGAATGGGCTCTATGACAGGTTCTGTTCTTGCCGCTTTTGTTCTAACCTATTTACAAGAAGCGTTAAGATTTTTGCAAAACTATCGACTTTTATTCTATCCTATTGTTCTTATTTTGGTTATGCTTTTCCGCCCACAAGGACTTTTGGGAACAAAAGAATTTAGTTTTGTTAAAACTTTTGATTGGATAAAAGACGGCGGAATAAAAAAATTCTTTTCTAAACTTGCTAAAAAAAGTGCAGAAAAAAAAGTTGAAAAATCTAAAAAAGGAGCAAACTAATGGCTGAAAAAAAACTTGTTTTGCAATGTTCAGATGTTCAAATTGTATTCGGCGGACTTTGCGCAGTAAGCGATGCTTCTTTTGATTTATTTGAAGGCGAACTTGTTGGTTTAATTGGTCCAAACGGAGCAGGAAAAACTACAATGTTCAATATGGTTTCTGGAATTTATACGCCAACAAGCGGACAAATAAATTTTTGGGACAAAGATGACAAAGTTCACGTTATAAATAAATTTGGTCCAGCAAAATTAAATCAACTTGGAATTGCACGCACTTTTCAAAATATTAGACTTTTTGGAAATCTTTCTGTAAAAGACAACGTTTTAATTGCGTTACATAATCAACGACGCGCTTCTATTTTAGATGTTCTTTTTAGAACACCAAAATTTAGAAACGATGAACAACTTATGAGCGAAAAAGCAATGAAACTTTTGGAACTTTTTAAGATAGATTCAAAAGCAGAAGAAAAAGCAAAAAACTTACCTTATGGCGAACAAAGAAAACTAGAAATTGTGCGCGCACTTGCTTCTGACCCAAAACTTTTGCTTTTAGACGAACCAGCTGCAGGAATGAATCCGCAAGAAACAAAAGAACTTATGGATTTAATTGCGTTTATACGAAACGAATTTAAGCTTACAATTCTTCTTATTGAACACGATATGAAACTTGTTATGGGAATTTGCGAAAGAATTATGGTTTTAAATTACGGACGAATTATTGCAACAGGAAATCCAGAAGAAATTCAGTCAAACCCAGAAGTTGTAAAAGCATATTTGGGAAATAACTAATATTGGTTGATTAAAATTTAA